>NZ_JASNFN010000053.1:0-11516 GCF_030731085.1 Blastococcus carthaginiensis
CGGCCGGTGCCTATCTGGTGACCTGATCGCCGGGGGTCCTGGCTCACGGTCGACGGTGAGCCAGGACCCCGAGCGGTGAGCCAGGACGCGGGAGCAGCCGCCGGGCGTTCCACGTGGAACAGGCGTGAGGTGGGCCACGATCGGGCCCTGGCGGGTGACCCGGGCCTGCGGTCGGGCCGCGGCAGGAGTTAGATCGTTGTGCATGTGCGGCCTCTGCGGCGAGATCAGATTCGACGGGACCACGGCCGACACGACCGCGGTAGCCCGCATGGTCGAGGCCCTGGTCCCCCGCGGCCCGGACGGGCAGGGCTCCTGGAGCAACGGGCGGGTGGCCTTCGGGCACCGCCGGCTCTCGGTGATCGACCTCTCCACCTGCGGGTCCCAGCCCATGGTCGACAACGAGCTCGGGCTGACCGCGGTCTTCAACGGCTGCATCTACGACTACCAGGAGCTGCGGGCCGAGCTGGAGGGCCACGGGTACCGCTTCTTCTCGCACAGCGACACCGAGGTGATCCTCAAGGGCTACCACCACTGGGGCACCGACGTCGTCTCGCACCTGCACGGCATGTTCGCCTTCGTCATCGCGGAGCGGGACACCGGCCGCGTCGTCATGGCCCGGGACCGGCTGGGCATCAAGCCCCTCTACCTCTCCGAGACGCCGGGCAAGCGGCTGCGGTTCGCCTCGACGCTCCCGGCCCTGCTGCGCGCCGGTGACGTCGACACCTCCATCGACCCGGTGGCCCTGCACCACTACCTGACCTGGCACGCCGTCGTCCCGGCCCCGCGGACGATCCTCAACGGGGTCCGGAAGCTGCCCCCGGCCACCGTCCGCGTGATCGAGCCCGACGGCACGAGCACCGAGCAGCGGTACTGGAACGCCACCTACGAGCGGCGCCCCGAGCACGCGGGCTGGAGCGCCCGCGACTGGGAGGACGCGATCGAGGAGGCGTTGCGCGTCGCCGTCCGCCGCCGGCTGGTCGCGGACACGCCGGTCGGCGTGCTGCTCTCCGGCGGCCTGGACTCCAGCCTGATCGTCGGCCTGCTGGCCCAGGAGGGGCAGACCGGCCTGGCGACCTACTCCATCGGCTTCGAGTCCGTCGGCGGACACGAGGGCGACGAGTTCGCCTACTCGGACGTCATCGCCGACCACTTCGCCACCGACCACCACCGCATCCGCGTCGGGTCCGACGAGCTCGCCGGCTCCCTCGGGCACGCGATCGGGGCGATGGCCGAGCCCATGGTCAGCCACGACGTCGTCGCGTTCGACCTGCTCAGCGAGCGGGTCTCCCAGACCATCAAGGTGGTGCAGTCCGGGCAGGGCGCCGACGAGGTCTTCGCCGGCTACCACTGGTACCCGCCGCTGGCCGGGGTCGGCCGCGAGGAGGCGGTGCAGGCCTACGCGCGGGCCTTCTTCGACCGCGACCACGCCCAGATGCGCTCGGTCGTCTCCGACCGCTACGCGCTGGCCGAGGACCCGAGCCTGGAGTTCGTCCGGCGGCACATGTCCGCCGCCGGGGCCGAGACGGCGGTCGACGCCGCGCTGCGCCTGGACAGCGAGGTCATGCTGGTCGACGACCCGGTCAAGCGGGTGGACAACATGTCCATGGCCTGGGGCCTGGAGGCCCGCGTGCCCTTCCTCGACCACGACCTGGTGGAGCTGGCGGCGATGTGCCCGCCGGAGCTCAAGCTGGCCGACGGCGGCAAGGGCGTGCTCAAGGCGATCGGGCGGCGGATCATCCCGCCGGAGGTCATCGACCGGCCCAAGGGCTACTTCCCGGTGCCGGCGATCACCCACCTGCAGGGCAAGGTGCTCGACCTGGTCAAGGACGCGCTCTCCAGCGAGGCGGCCGCCGACCGCGGGATGTTCCGTCCAGAGTACGTCCGCGAGCTGCTCGCCGACCCCAACGGTGAGCTCACGCCGTTGCGCGGGAACAAGCTCTGGCAGCTGGGCCTGCTCGAGCTGTGGCTCCAGACCCACGCGGTCTGAGGAGATGACCATGGCACCCCGGCTCGCCGGCCACCGCCGTCGCACGGCGGTGGCCTCCACCCCGGCCATCACCAGCCGGTCGTGGAAGAAGCCGTCGGAGCACCAGCTCCGCGGCATGGCCTCCGACGTCGTGCTCGACCTCGGGTGGGGGCGGCTGGTGTTCGGCCAGACCTTCGCCGACCTGCGCGGCATCGTCCACGCGCTGCGGGCGGAGGAGACCGGCGAGCGGGACATCTGCATCTACCCGCGCGACCCGCACGTGCTGGTCGGGCTCGCGCCCGACGAGCTGTTCATCGACCCGAGCTACACCTACCGGCTGGACCTGCACCGCTACCGGCCGCGCCACGACCTCATCCGGGGCGTCTTCGTCCGCACGGTGACCTCCCGGGCGGAGATGGAGGCGATCAACGACATCTACGCCCTCAACGGGATGGTCGTCGGGGACGCCGACGTCATGTGGGACAACCACCGCACCCGCTGCTTCACCTACCTGGTCGCCGAGGACACCCGCACCGGGAAGATCGTGGGCACGGTGACCGGGGTCGACCACGCGCTGGCCTTCGACGACCCCGAGGCCGGTACCAGCCTGTGGTGCCTGGCGGTGCACAACCAGGATGCCCCGCCCGGCGCCGGCGAGGCGCTGGTGCGGGTGCTCGCCGAGCGCTACGTCGGCCGCGGGCGCTCCTACCTCGACCTCTCGGTGATACACGACAACGAGGCCGCCATCCGGCTGTACCGCAAGCTCGGCTTCAACCGGGTCTCGGCGGTCTGCGTGAAGCGCAAGAACCCGATCAACACCCCGCTGTTCGCCGCCCGCCCGCCGGGCCTGGAGGACCTCAACCCGTACGCGCTGATCGTCGCCGAGGAGGCGCTGCGCCGGGGGGTGCGGGTCGAGGTCACCGACGCGAGCTGGGGCGAGATGCGGCTGTCCCTCGGCGGCCGGACGGTGGTCACGCGCGAGTCGCTGTCGGAGTTCACCACCGCCGTGGCGATGAGCCGGTGCGACGACAAGCGGGTCACCCGCCGGATCATGGAGCGGGCCGGTGTCCGTGTGGCCCGCGGTGCGCTGGCCTGCGAGGGCGAACTGGACGAGGCCGCGGCCCTGATGCGCGAGGTCGGGCAGGTGGTGGTGAAGCCGGCCCGGGGTGAGCAGGGGCGCGGCATCACCGTCGGGGTGCACGACGAGGAGGGGCTGGCGCGCGCGGTCGACGTCGCGCTCCAGTTCTGCCCGGACGTGCTGGTGGAGGAACTCGTCCCCGGCCAGGACCTGCGGGTGGTGGTCATCGACCGGGCGGTCGTCGCCGCCGCGGTGCGCCGGCCGGCGGAGGTGGTCGGCGACGGCCGGAACTCGGTCACCGACCTGGTGCGGTCCACCAGCCGGCGCCGGGAGCGGGCCACGGGTGGGGAGTCCCGGATCCCGCTCGACGGCACCACGGCCGAGGTGGTGGCCGACGCCGGCTACGGGATGGACGACGTCCCGCCCAACGGGGAGCGCATCCAGGTGCGCCGGACGGCGAACCTGCACACCGGCGGCACGATCGAGGACGTCACCGACCAGTTGCACCCGGAGATCGCCGCCGCCGCGGTGCGGGCCGCCACGGCGCTGGACATCCCGGTGACCGGGATCGACTTCCTCGTGCCCGACGTCACCGGGCCCGACTACGTCTTCATCGAGGCCAACGAGCGGCCGGGCCTGGCCAACCACGAACCCCAGCCGACCGCCGAGCGCTTCGTCGACCTGCTCTTCCCCGAGACCCGCCGCCGCTGAGGTGCCGCCTCCCCCTCCCGTCGCCGCTGAGGCCCCCGGCCACGATCAGGGAACCTGATCATGGCGTGCCCTCCCTCACGGTCTGCGGTGAGGGAGGACACCGCAGGGTGAGGGAGGACCGCGCTCGGAGGCCGAGGACCGCGCTCAGAGGTCGAGGACCGCGTGCAGAGGCGGAGGACCGCGCTCAGAGGCCGAGGACCGCGTGCAGAGGTCGAGGACCGCGTTCAGAGGCCGAGCTCGGCGCGGATCTCCTCGCTGTGCTCCCCCGCCCGGGGCACGCGGCCGACCGCGCCGGGCGTGCGCGAGAACCGCGGGGCGACGTCGGGCTGCCGGACGCCGTCGACCTCGACGAACACGCCCCGCGCCACGTTGTGCCGGTCCTCCGTGGCCTCCACCAGCGACCAGACCGGTGCGACGCAGGCATCGGTGCCCTCGAAGACCTGCCACCACTCCGCCCGGGTGCGGGAGGCGAAGACGGCGGTGAACCGCTCCCGCAGCGCCGGCCACTGGCGCGGGTCCTCCCGCCGCGGCAGCGTCTCGTCCCCGGTCAGCCCGAGCCCCTCGAGCAGTGCGGCGTAGAACTGCTCCTCGAGCGCGCCGACGGCGAGGAACTGCCCGTCGGCGCAGCGGTAGACGTCGTAGAACGGCGCCCCGGTGTCCAGGACGTTGCGGCCGCGGCGGTCGGTCCACACGCCGGCGTCCAGCATCCCGTGGATCATCGTCGTCAGGACGGCGGTGCCGTCGACGATCGCCGCGTCCACCACCTGCCCCTCCCCCGTCGTCCGGGCGCGGATCAGCGCCGCCAGGGCACCGAGGGCCAGGAACATCCCCCCGCCCCCGAAATCGCCGAGCAGGTTCATCGGCGGCGCCGGCACCTCGTCCGGCCGGCCGCTGGCGCCCAGGGCGCCGGTCAGCGCGATGTACCCGATGTCGTGGCCGGCGCTGTGCGCGAGCGGGCCGGTCTGCCCCCAGCCGGTCATCCGGCCGTAGACCAGCGCCGGGTTCTCCCCCAGCAGCTCGTCCGGCCCGAGCCCCAGCCGCTCCATCACGCCCGGCCGGAAGCCCTCCAGCAGCACGTCGGCCCGGCGGACGAGGGCGCGCACCACCTCCAGGTCGGCCGCGTCCTTGAGGTCGAGGGCGATCGAGCGCTTGCCGCGGTCGAGCAGGGAGGTCGCGCCCAGCGAGCCCAGCAGCCCACCGCGGGCACCCCTGCGGTCGATGCGGACGACGTCGGCCCCGAGGTCGGCCAGCAGCATGCCGCAGAACGGGCCCGGTCCCAGCCCGGCGAACTCGACGACCCGCACGCCCTCCAGCGGTCCCACGGCGGCCTCCCCTGCTCCGGGTCGCGCGCGTGCGACCCTCCCGGGGGCATGCTGCCCGACGTCCGATCCCGGAGGAGAGCCAGGTCACATGGCCTACCTGCTGGCCGCGCTCGGCGGGGCGCTGGGTGCGCTCGCGCGCTGGGGCCTGGCCGAGGCCTTCCCCCACTCCCCCACCGGGCTGCCCTGGGCGACGCTCGGCGTGAACCTGACCGGCTGCCTGCTCCTCGGCGTGCTGACGGCGGTGCTGGTGGCCCGCGCACCGGGGTCGCCCTGGGCCCGCCCGTTCCTGGGCGTGGGGGTGCTCGGCGGCTTCACCACGTACTCGACCTTCGCGGTGGAGGTGGTGCGGCTGGCCGACGCCGGAGCCGCGGGCACCGCCGTCGTCTACGTCCTGGTCTCGGTGCTGGGCGGCGTCGCCGCCGCCGCCGTGGGGACGCTGGCCGGTCGCGCCCTCGCCGGAGCGCCCCGGTGACGCCGTGGTTGGTGGTCGCCGGGGCCCTGGTGGGCGCGCCGCTGCGCCTGCTGGCCGAGCGGATCGCGGTGAACCGGCGGGGCCCGGGCAGCGTCCTGGGCACGCTGTCGGTCAACGTGGTCGGCAGCGCCCTGCTGGGTCTGCTCCTGGGCGTCGCCGCCGTCCCTGCCTGGGTGACGGCGCTGGTGGGCGTCGGCCTCTGCGGCACCCTGACCACGTTCTCCACCTTCGGCACCGAGGTCGTCCGGCTGGCCGAGAGGCGCCGACCCGGCCGCGCGGCGGCGTACGTCGTCGCCACGGTGCTCCTGGGCCTGGCCGCCGCGGCGGCCGGGTTCGTGCTCGGCCGGACCATCTGACGGCCCCGTCCAGCGCGGTGATCCCTGGCTGGATAGGGTCTGGGGCGGTATGGCCGACAACGCGGAGCAGAGGATCGGGGCGGACAGCCCCGTCGTCGTCGTCGCCAACCGGCTGCCGGTCGACCAGGTCACCGATCCCGACGGCAGCACCCGGTGGCAGCGCAGCCCGGGCGGGCTGGTCACCGCGCTGGAGCCCTTCGTCGCCGGGCGGGGCGGGGCCTGGGTGGGCTGGTCCGGCTCCGCCGGTGACGCGGCCGAGCCGTTCGAGTCCGGGGGCATGTCGCTGATCCCGGTCGAGCTCAGCGAGGAGGAGGTCGATCGCTACTACGAGGGCATGTCGAACGCCTCGTTGTGGCCGCTGTACCACGACGTGGTGGAGAAGCCGGAGTACCACCGGAACTGGTGGGACACCTACGTGCAGGTCAACAAGCGGTTCGCCGAGCGCGCCGCGGGCGTGGCCGCCGAGGGCGCCATCGTCTGGGTGCACGACTACCAGCTGCAGCTGGTGCCGGCCATGCTGCGCCAGCAGCGCCCGGACCTGACGATCGGCTTCTTCCTGCACATCCCGTTCCCGCCGTACGAGCTGTTCACCCAGCTCCCGTGGCGGTCGGCGATCGTGGAGGGGCTGCTCGGCGCGGACCTGGTGGGCTTCCAGCGGCCGTCCGCGGCGGTGAACTTCGTCCAGCTCTCCCGACGGCTGCACGACCTGCACTGCAGGCGCGACCAGATCGAGTACGACGGCCGCACGGTGGTGGCCAAGGCCTTCCCGATCTCCATCGACGTGCGGGCCTTCGACGAGCTCGCCTCCTCCCCCGAGGTGCTCGCCCGGGCCCGGGAGATCCGCGCCGAGCTGGGCAACCCGGGCAAGATCATCCTCGGCGTCGACCGGCTCGACTACACCAAGGGCATCAGCGTCCGGCTCAACGCGTTCCAGGAACTGCTCGAGGACGGCGCGCTCGAGGCGCCGGACACCGTGCTGGTGCAGGTGGCGACGCCCAGCCGGGAGCGCGTCGAGCACTACGTGCACATGCGCGAGACGATCGAGCAGCAGGTCGGCCACATCAACGGCGTCTACGGCTCCATCGCCGGGCCTGCCGTCCACTACTTCAACCAGTCGATGCCGCGCGAGGAGCTCGCCGCGCTGTACCGCGCCGCCGACGTCATGCTCGTGACGCCGTACCGCGACGGCATGAACCTGGTGGCGAAGGAGTACGTCGCCGCCCGCGGGGACCTCGGTGGCGCCCTGGTGCTGTCGGAGTTCGCCGGCGCCGCGGCCGAGCTGCGGCAGGCCTTCCTGGTCAACCCGCACGACATCGCCAGCGTCAAGAACCAGCTGGTGCGGGCCCTGCGCATCGAGCCCGGCGAGGCGGCCAAGCGGATGCGCAGCATGCGCCGGCACCTGTTCCGCAACGACCTCGACCACTGGGCGAGCTCGTTCTTCGAGGCGCTGCGGGGGCAGGCGTGACCTCCCCCGGCCTCGACGAGGCGCTGACGGCGTTCGCCGCCCGCCGGCCCCTCCTGGTGGCCACCGACTACGACGGCGTCCTGGCGCCGCTCCGCGATGACCCGTCGGCCGCCGTCCCCCAGCCGGGGGTCGCCGAGGTGCTGTCGCGGCTGGCCGCGGCCGACGGCGTCACGGTTGCCCTGATCAGCGGCCGCGGGCTGGACGATCTGCGCCGCACCAGCGGGCTGCAGGGTGCCTTCCGCTGGGTCGGCAGCCACGGGGCGGAGTTCGACGGCCCGCTCGCCGGTGCCGACGCGGGCCGGCGGGACGAGCTCGCCGGCGTGCTGCGGCCGCTCGTCGAGGGCACGCCCGGCGCCCGCCTGGAGGTGAAGCCGGCGAGCGTCGCCGTCCACGTGCGGCAGGTCGCCGACCGGGTGCGCGCCGCCGGGCTCCTGGAGCAGGCTCGCCAGGCGGTGGATCCGTCACTGACGCTGAAGCCGGGCAAGGACGTCCTCGAGGTGGCGGTCACCGACGCGCACAAGGGCGCGGCGGTGCAGCGGCTCGTCGAGGAACTGGACGTCGCCGCCGCGCTCTACCTGGGGGACGACGTCACCGACGAGGACGCCTTCCGGGTGCTCGGACCCGACCACCTGACCGTGAAGGTGGGCGAGGGCGAGACGGTGGCCCGCCACCGCGTGCCAGGGCCGGAGGCCGTCGTCGGCCTGCTCGGGGCGCTCGCCGACCGGCTGGGCTGAGCCCTTCCCGCGGCCGGCGTGTCGGGCCGCAGCCGGGACCGACCGGATCGCCGTGCGGCGGTCACCCATCGTCGCGGTGTCGACATGGCCGCCCGTACCCGGGCAGAAAGTGCACACGTGCGCGAGCGCATCGTCGGTGAGCGGTCCGGCGGTGTCGATTCGTCCCATGCGGAGAATTGCTGACCGGGTGGTGGCGTCACGATTCCGGAATGCTGATGCGAAACCGGCCCGGCCGTCGGGTGGAGTCACAACAATGAGCGAGCCGCCACACCGGCGTCTTTCTCTTTTCCAGGACGGTCCACCGTGCACGCACCCTCCTCCTCCCCCGTTGACCGGCGGCGTGCCGGATGGTTCGCCGACCGCCGCCTCGGCGTCAAGTTCGGCATCCTGATCGCCGTCGTCGTCACCGCCTTCACCGGCCTGCTCTCCGCAGTGCTGGTCGGCAACGCCTCGGTGCACGAGGCGAACACCGAGCTGGCGAGCCTGAACGAGGCGCAGGAGCTGGTGCTGCAGCTCGACACCCGGGCCAGCGAGCTCAAGGTGGACGGCTTCAAGACGCTGGTGCGGGAGGACCCCGAGGCCCAGCTGGCCGAGCTCGCCGACGACATCGCCACCCCGCAGGGCATGCTGACCGAGCTGGCCACCATCCCCCTCACCGGCCCTGCTGCCGACTCGGTGGCCGGCCTGGCCGACAGCTTCGGCGCCTACACCGACGCGATCTCCGCCTGGGTCGACCTCGCGGTCGCCGACCCGGCGGCGATGCGCGGGCGCTGGGAGGAGATCCAGGCGGCGAACGACCTGTCCGACGGGGCCGTCAGCGAGGCCAAGGACGTGCTGGCCGCGGAGAGCGACGCCGCGCAGGCGCGCCTGGACGACGCCCTGGCCCAGGCGGCGGTCACGGCGGAGGTCGCGGCAGGCCTCGGCATCGTGGTGATCATCGCGATCAGCGTGCTCACGCTGCGCTCGGTCACCCGGCCGGTCCAGCGGGTCAAGGAGTCGCTCGAGGCGCTGGCGCAGGGCGACCTGACCGTCGCCACGGGCGTCACCTCGCGGGACGAGGTCGGCCAGATGGCGGCGTCGTTGGATGCGGCGCAGGCCAGCCTGCGCGAGGTCCTGAGCAACGTCGCCGACTCGGCCACCGCGGTCGCTGCCTCCTCGGAGGAGCTGTCGGCCAGCTCGGCGCAGATCTCGGCATCGGCGGAGGAGACCTCCACGCAGTCCGGTGTCGTGGCGAGCGCGGCGGAGGAGGTGTCCCGCAGCGTGGAGACCGTGGCGGCGGGTGCGGAGCAGATGGGTGCCTCGATCCGCGAGATCGCCAGCAACGCCGCCGAGGCCTCGGAGGTGGCGGCGCGTGCGGTGACGGCGGCGGAGACCACCACCGCGACCGTCGCCAAGCTGGGCGAGTCGAGCGCGGAGATCGGCAACGTCGTCAAGGTGATCACGAGCATCGCGGAGCAGACGAACCTGCTGGCGCTGAACGCCACGATCGAGGCCGCGCGGGCCGGTGAGGCCGGCAAGGGCTTCGCGGTCGTCGCCAACGAGGTCAAGGAGCTGGCGCAGGAGACGGCGAAGGCCACCGAGGACATCGCCAAGCGCGTGCTGGCCATCCAGGGCGACACGACGGCGGCGGTGACGGCGATCGAGGAGATCTCCCAGATCGTCGCGCAGATCTCCGACCGGCAGACCACCATCGCCTCGGCGGTGGAGGAGCAGACGGCGACCACCAGCGAGATGTCGCGTTCGGTGCAGGAGGCCGCCGGCGGCACCGGGGAGATCGCCGCGAACATCACGGGCGTCTCGACCGCCGCGGACTCCACGACGCAGGCGCTGACCCAGACCCGGATCGCGGTGGACGAGTTGTCGCAGATGGCGGCCGACCTGCGCACCACGGTGGGGCGCTTCACCTACTGACGCACACCGCGCGCGCCCCCGCCTTTTCCACGCATGGGGGCTTTTCCCGGTTCCTGGTGAACGGTGTCGCTGAGAAGGGTGTTCACGCTGCCGTCCGGGCGGCGCTGGCGAGCAGGATACGAGTGCGGTAGTTGGCAGCGTTCCGGTAGCCGCGCCCGGTGCGCTTGATCTGCTTGATGCCGGTGTTCGCAGCCTCGGTGCGGGCGTTGGTGACGCCGGTGACGACGAGCACCTCGATGGCGTCCCACCAGGCGTCGATGGTCGCCCAGAGCCGGTCGGTCTCGGGCATGTTGGCGGCGAGCACGAAGACGCCGAGCCGCATCTTGTGCTCGTGGGCTTCGGCCAGGGAGCCGCTGGTCAGCAGCCGGCGCAGGGCCTCCTTGACGCCCCAGGCAGCGCCGATCTCATCGGTCGGGTCATCGGTGCGCAAGGTCGCCTTCAGCCGGGCCAGCGCCCGCGGGCCGAGCGTGTCGCCGGCGCGCAGCAGCAGCCGTCGGTTGGCCCAGGCCGGGTCGATGCCGCGGCCGCGGCGGCCCTTGCGGTCGCGGACGACCCGCTGCCGCACGGCGGTGACCATGTCGTTGGCCAGCTTGACCAGGTGGAACGGGTCGACGCTGACCGCCGCGTGCGGCAGCTGCTCGCGCAGCGCCTTACGGAACGCCGCTGACGGATCGATCGCCACCACCTCCACGGCATCCCGCCAGGCGCAGCTGCGGGCGGCCAGCCAGGCGCCGACGCCGGCGGAGTCGCGGCCGTCGACCACGCCGAGCACCCGGCCGGTGTCGGCATCGACCAGGGTGGTCATCCACGGCTCGTAGCGCCGCCAGCCACCGTCGGGGTCACGGAAGAAGCGGACCGAGCGGTAGCGGTGCTCATCGACCCCGAGCCGGCGCACCAGCACGTCATCGGGGTCGCCGATCAGGTCGGCGGCCGCGGTGAGCATCGACTGCACCAGCCACCACGACACCCGATGCGCGCGGGCGACCTCGCTGGCCGCCCGGCCGGAGACCACGACCGCGGCGACCAGCGCCTGACACAGTCGGGCGGTCGAGCGGGCGAACGCCGGCACCTGGTCGGTGACCTCGCTGAACGTCCCCCGCGGACATCGGGCCTGGTCGCAGAACCAGCGACGCTTGAGCCACACCACCTCGGTCGGGCCGGCGACCGGCAGGTCCCGCAACGCCTGCCGGCGGCGCGAGTGCACCCGGACCGCGAGCACCCCGCAGACCGGGCAGCCGGGTGGATCGCTGGACTCCACCTCGACCCGGCGCACGCCGTCGCCCACGTCGGCGGCGCTCAGGACGCGGTAGTCGGGCAGGTTGAAGATCGCGCTCGCAGCATCACGCTGCGAGCCCGTAGGCTCGAACACGGCTCGTGGACCTCACTGGTGCGGATGTCTAGGCAACACCCATCCCAGCAGGACCACGGGCCCTCAACGTCTCCGGCCCAGCCTCACGATCTCCGGCTCACGCCTCGCCATCACCAGGAACCGCGAAGAGCC
>NZ_JASNFN010000054.1:0-8834 GCF_030731085.1 Blastococcus carthaginiensis
GGGACTGCTGCACGAGTAGGTGACATCTGATCTGTGGTGCCGCGAGGCGCCGCTGGAAGGATGTTCGCCGTGCCCAAGCCCTACCCCAAGGAGTTTCGCGACGACGTCGTGAGCGTCGCTCGCAACCGTGAGCCGGGCCAGCACCTGAAGCAGATCGCGGCTGACTTCGGGATCAGCGAGTCGTGTCTGACGAACTGGATGAAGGCTGCCGACGTCGACGAGGGCGTCAAGCCCGGGACCACCGCGGCCGAGAACGTCGACCTGCGTGAGGCCCGCAAGCGGATCCGGCTGCTGGAGCAGGAGAACGAGGTCCTGCGCCGGGCAGCGGCCTACCTGTCCCAGGCGAACCTGCCGGGAAAATGATCTACCCGCTCGTCCGTGAACTCGCCGTCGACGGGATCCCCGTGACGGTGACGTGCCGGGTTCTGAAGATCGCCCGCCAGCCCTACTACCGGTGGCTGGCCGCCCCGGTCACGACCAGCGAACTGGTCGCGGCCTACCGGGCCAACGCGCTGTTCGACGCCCACCGCGACGACCCCGAGTTCGGCTACCGGTTCCTCGTCGATGAGGCCGCTGCCAGCGGGCAGCCGATGGCCGCACGCACCGCGTGGGCGATCTGCGCGGCCAACCGCTGGTGGAGCGCGTTCGGCAAGCCGCGCCGGGGCAAGAGCGGCCGGCCCGGACCTCCCGTGCACGACGACCAAGTCCAGCGGGTGTTCACCGCGGCCGGACCCAACCAGCTGTGGTTGACCGACATCACCGAGCACCGCACGGCCGAGGGCAAGCTCTATCTGTGCGCGGTCAAGGACGTGCACTCCAACCGGATCGTCGGCTACTCCATCGACTCACGGATGAAGTCTCGGCTGGCCGTGACCGCGATCGAGAATGCCGTCGCCCGGCGGGCCGCCGACGGTGCCGAGGTCGCCGGCTGCATCGTGCATTCGGACCGCGGATCGCAGTTCCGCAGCCGGAAGTTCGTCCAGGCCCTCAACCGGCATCAGCTGTCCGGGTCAATGGGCAGGGTCGGTGCAGCCGGGGACAACGCCGCCATGGAGTCCTTCTTCGCGCTGCTGCAGAAGAACGTGCTCGACCGCCGCTCCTGGGCCAGCCGCCAGCAGTTGCGCATCGAGATCGTCACCTGGATCGAACGCACCTACCACCGCCGACGTCGGCAAGCCGGCCTCGGTCGACTGACCCCCATCGAGTACGAGACCATCATCTACACACCGGCAGCTCAGGCCGCCTGACCCAACCTGTCACCGATCCGTGCAGCAGTCCCAAATGTCCCGGCCCCGAGGTTGCGTTCAGGCCCTCCGCGGTGCGTGTCGGGGCGCTGACCAGGTCGGCGAACAAGTCTCGGTTCCGTGCGGTCGACACCACGACCTGCCCGAGCCCGATCGACGTGTTGCCTTGCAGGAGGCTGGTCGCGCCTTGGTAGTCTTTGGCGTCCTCGGCCTGTGACTGGTCACGCTGCTCGGCCAGGATGAACGCCGCGACGAGGGCAGCGTGCAGACCGTGCGCGCCCGCCGCGGCGGTCATCACCTGCGCGCGAGACGGCAGATCGCCCTCGTATGATCGCGTCTCGACCGACGCGATCGGCCGCCGGAGCAGCAGTTCCGCCTGTTGGGTCCTCTGCGTTCCGGTCAGGCCCCCGAGGTATGCAGGCAGGCTGCCCGGGAGCGGGTTGCTGTATGTCGCCACGGTCGCCGCATGGCCGACCGCCAGCAGCGCCTGGTCCTCGACGGGGATCTGCGGCACGCCTGGCGTCGTGTGGAACGTGCCGACGTACCGCGTCGTAGGGATGACGCCGGTCGCGCCCACACCCGTGAACGGGTCCGTCAGGTGGCCACCGCTGTGCCCAGCACGTGATGTCCGCGCCGTGCCGACGACGGCTGCTTCGAGGGCCGCCGGGTTGAACGCGGGCGCAGCCGACGTGACGCCGAACCTGCCGAGGTTGAACTGCAATTCGGCCCCCTTGCCAAGCCGGCGCACGTTCGGCTCCACGAGGGCCTGGGCGGCAGTGTCCAGTCCGCGCCCGAGTACATGCAGGAGCCGCCTGCGGTTGCCGGGCTCGTCGACGCGGTCGAACAGGGTGTCCAGCATGCCGGCTGCTTCGAGGTCGGCGATGGTTGCCGACAGATCCGAATACCGGTCGAGGGCATCGAGGATCCGAGTCTCCTCGGTCGCTGTGACTGCCCAGTCGTCAGCTGCGTACGAGAGGTCGTGCTCGACCCTGGCACTGGTCGGGGTGAGGGCGACAGCCGCAGACGCCGTCCGCACCGGATCGAACGGCAATTGGTGTCTGTTGAGCCAGCTGTTTCGGTTCGCCTCGCGCTCGACCGCATCGCCGGGACGTGCGGTCCAGCGGGTGCTGCCCTGTTGCCCAGCTCGGCGATGTTGCAGGACGTGAGTCAGCTCGTGCGTCAGCAGGTGGCTGCGCGGGTCGTTCACCTCGGTCGTCGAGACCTGATCGCCGAGCACGATGTCGCGGCCGGCTGTGTATGCCCGCGCGCCGAGCGAGCGGGCCGAGCGCTGGGCGGCTGGCCCGTGATGTAGCCGGACGTCGCCCAGCGCCTCGCCGAAGCAGGCCTCCATCTTTGCGCGTACGCCTGACGCGAGTGGCACGCCCCCCGAGTATTCGCCGTCCATCGCCGCTGGTTCGGCCCGGGGCGCTTCGGTTGAAGAAGCTTGGATCGGGATCCGACTGACATCGTGACCGAAAGGTGTGCTCTCTTTGGCTGTTGGACATCCTGTGACTTCGTCCCCGTTTTTGGTCAACAGCCTCTGTGCGCCCTGGTTCCCGAATATGCGCTGTAGGTGACGGATCTCGTTCAAGGCACGCCGTCGGCCAAGGCGTGGGGGAGTGATCGACGTCGAGCCGCCATTCGCAGTCTGCTGAGGTGATTTCGGCTCCTCTGCGAAGGAGCGCATGTGCATCTCCTTTGGCTCATCTGATAACGCGGCAGCGCTCCCAGGGGATGGATGCCGTCGTCGAGTTCACGTCGGTGACGAACGCCGACGACCTCGGGCGCGGGCTCGCCACGGCGGCGCGGCCTGAAGGACGGAACGGCGAGGCGCGAACATCAAGGGCCTTGGATCGTCCTCGACGGGAGTTGTCTCACGGTCCGACGGTCGGGTGGGCGGCCTGGCACGGCTCGACCCGATGGACGACCTCCGCCGGCACGACGACCCCGCCCAGTAGCCGGGGTGGACGGCTCAGGAGGTCGGTCAGGCGTCGGGCGATGGAGGGATGTCCGCATGTCCGCTACTCGGCTCGGCGTCCAAGGTCGGCGGCGGAGGTACGTCCTCGTCGGAGGACAGGCCGGGCTCTGACGGAACGGGCGGTGGAGTGAACCACTGATCCGACGGCGCGGCCGGTGGCGCGGGGATCTCGTCGACCGCAGCGGACGGTCCTGCTGGGTCGGCCGACGGAGGCGGCGGGATGTCCATGTCGGGCGGGGTGCCGGAGAGTCCGTGCGAGACCACCGTGCGGGGTCCGCCTGACGAAGCCGCGGTGCCGTCCTGATTCAGGTAGATGTTGACCACAATGACGGGATCCATGGTTGCCTTCTCGAGGTCTGCTTCCTGGTGAGAATCCGAAGCGCCTGTAGGGACGCGTCGGTCACCGCAGGGTGGCCTCGGTGATCTCGTTGTTGACGATCAGCACGTCGACCTTGCGGTTGTTCGCCAGGCCGGTCGTGAGGAGGAGGAAGACGTTGGTCACCCCGTCGGGACTCTGCGGCTTGATGCGAAGCCAGCCGGAGAATCCTTGGATGATTGCCCACGCCTGCTGAGCGGGGTTCTTGCAATGAGTGCTGATGACGGTCAGATTGTTGTGCCACATGATGTGCCTCTATCCGTTCGTCGGGATTGGGGGCGTCAGCGGACGGTGGCTTGGGTGATCGACCCCATCTGCAGCAGGACGTCGACCTTCCGACCGTTGGCCAGTGCCTCGCTCAGCACGGCGAGATTGTTGGTCACGCCGTCCGGGGCGCGGGGTGCCACGCGGATCCAGCCGGTGCCGTTGAGAATCACCCATGCCATCTGGGCGCTGTTTTTCGCGTGTGTCCTGACCACGGTTCGGTTGTTGCTCCAACCGTCGGCCACCTGCGGAATGAGCTGGCGAAGGTTCGGTCGGTTCCCTATGCGCTGGGTGGCCGGCCGGCCGGGCTGATCCTGCTGCGGTGATCCGCTGGCCCGCAGGGCGGCGATGGCCGCGCTGGAGGTGAGCGGGGTGCCGCCCTGGGCACGGATGATGCCCTGCGCGCAGGCCAGCGCGCCGACCACGATGGGGGAGGCACTCGACGTGCCGGAGAAGCCGTCCGTGTACCAGAGGTCGGTGGCCGAGCCGCCCTGCAGGTCGCCGTATCCGGTCGTGGTCACTTCTCGACCCCAACCCTGGCAATCGACTCGGCGGCCGTGGTTGGAGAACCCGAGACGTGATCGGTCTGCTCCATGATTGTTGCCGTGGGTTCCCGGTGGCGGTGCCCCGGCGCCGACGAGCACCGCGTGTGAACTGGGGTTCACCGGATTGAAGGGATTGCGCCAGCTGCTGGGAAAGGCCGCGGGGCGGGCATCATAGAGGCCGTCGTCCAAGTTTTCCGCCCCGTTGCCGGCAGCCTCGACCACGATGATGCCTTTGGCCACGGCGTAGCGGATTGCGGCGAAGTCGTCCGGCCACCACTCGACGGCAACGTATCCCAGCTGATCGTTGCGGGCCTGAAAGTTGTGACGAGGGCCAGGGCGATGGATCTCCAGCAGGATGATGTCGCCGGCCCCGAGCTTGTCGGCGGCTCGCGTGATGGTGCTGGCGGAGGAGAACGACGCGAACGAGGCGGCTCCGACGGCGGCGTCCGGTGCGATACCCGTGATGCCGAGAGCGTTCGTATCGCCACCGATCTCACCGACCACGGCGGTGCCGTGATTCACCGCGCGATTGTTGGCCGTGACCGCCGTCGGGTCGGCGTCGTAGCCCAACGAGGATCCGACGAGCACGCCGGAGGAGTTCTGGCTGAGGTCCTCGTGGGTGAAGCGCCATCCCCACTCGCAGTCGATGATGCGTACGCCGGCCCCGCGGCCACCTGCGACGGTCCAGGCGTACCGGGCATCGATACCCCCGGGAGCTGCGTCCAGGTAGCCCTGGCGCGCCTCGAAGCTCGGCGTGGCCGCGGGGGCCTCGCTCGTGTCCGGAGCCATGTCGTTGAGCGTCGTCGCCGCAGGCTCGGCCGGCGGTTTGACGTACGCCGTCTCTACGCCATCAAGTTGCCCGAGTGACTCGGCGAGGGACTCCAAGCGGTCCTCGGGTGCTTGGACGTGATAAAAGGCAGCGAGATCAGGGACGTCCGGCGAACCGGCCACCCCCTCGCTTGCCGCCCGCACCCGGTCCTCACTGGCCCCGAACAAGGGCAGCATCCTGGCCCCGGCCTGGGCGAGGGCGGCAGTGAGGGCGTCGGCCACCGCATCGGACGCAGCGCTCACGCCGGACGGCGTGGCTCTGACATCGGCGCCGGGCGCCATGACGATGATCAACTCCGGATGGCCCGGGCCGGGCGACGTGGTGGCTCCGCCGGGACGCTTCTCCTTCGCCATTGCTGCGGATCCCCTCCTGCATTCTCCTGCGGAGGTCGCACCGACCTATCGGGGCGGCTCTCCATCCGGCTTCACGTATGCAGCTCGAACGGTCTCGATCTCCCTCATCCGGCGCGCGAACTCCTCGGCCCTGTGCCGGGTCTCTATCCGGGCGGTCAGGTACCAGGTCTCGATGCCTTTCTCCGAAGGCGCCGGGGTTCGCTCGAACGAGATCTCGGGGTGGGCACTGGCGATCCGCGACGCATCCTCGGTGGAGCCCGACAGCAGCACCACGAGTTCACACGGCTCAGCCACTGCCTGCCTTGGTTTCCTCTGTGCGATGGTCCGGCGCCGCGATGGTCCGGCGCCGGATCGATCAATGTGCCGGAAGCTATCGGGACCCGCGTTACTGCAGCGTCACTGGATCGTCATTGCCTCACGGAGCGCCAGTGTCGCCATCCTGCCAGCTCTGCTCTTCCCTGGGCAGTGAGGTCGATCGGCATCCGTGGCCAGGTTCGATGAGCGGCCCGATGCTGTGACCCCGCCGGCCGGTCGCATGCGTCGATGTCCAACGAGATCGCGGGGAGCCTCCGGCTGCGCTGACGCAGCACCACGCTGACCGCTCCTCGCTCGTCCTGACCGGCACAGACGCGGATCATCACGTTGCCGAGGAGGTGACCGGCCCTCGACCTGATCGGGCATACGGGCGCGCCTGTCACGAGGACTGGTTGTCCGTGGCCGTGCCAAAGTCCCCGCTGGTGGCCATCGAGAAGTCTCCGCTGATGACCAGGTAGGTCCCCGTCCCTCGCTCGTCGTGTCGATCGTGAGCTGAGGCCCTGGGCGGTGACGGTGGCGGTGTCTAGCCAGTCACCGCACCGCCCATGGGAGCTCCATTGACGTCTGCGAGCGAAGAGTTGGACGTCATCACCGCCTACCGCGAGGTGGGCAGCTATCGGGGAGCGGCCGCGATCTGCGGCACGACTCACAAGACGGTGAAGCGGATCATCGCCCGGCACGAGGCCGGCGGGCAGCGCCCGTTTCGGGAGCCGCGGCCGGCGAATTGCGAGGCGGTCCGTGAGCTGGTGGCCGGCAAGGTCGCGCAGACGTACGGGCGGACCAGGGCCAAGCGGCTGCTGGCGGTGGCGCGGGCGGCGGGCTACACCTCGTCGCCGGCGGCGTCGCCCCGCCAGACGCAGAGCGTCGCGTCGTAGGCGATCGGACCTCCTCGAAGGTCTCGGCCAGCTCGGCCGGCACCTGCGGAGGGGCTGCCGGGTCAGTGCCACCGCGCCCTCGGGGGCGCGCGAAGAGACCAGATCGCTGCGGCGGCCGGCTCGGTGAAGAGGCGCAGTCGACCACGGAGGACGCCGACGGTTCCTGCGCTGCCGCATGAAGCGTCGGGCGCGCCTCCCTCGAGGGCGCCACGGTTCGCGCCCGGACCGACGGTTACCCGGACACGCTGCGCCGGCCGGTGGTCACGCCGGTCGTCTCGGGGGTCGGCGCCTTCGGGGCCTTCTACGCCGCGGCACTGGTCGCCCGGCGGGTCCCGGTCCTCAAGCGGGCGATCGGCTCGGTGCTCCGCTACGCCGACCAGGGGTCGACCTCGCTCGTGCTCACCACCACGCTGGCCAACGGCGTGGCGGAGGAGGTGTTCTTCCGCGGCGCGCTCTACGCGGCAGCGGGCGCGGACCGGCCGGTGATCGTCTCGACCGCGGTCTACGGGCTGGCCACCACCGCCACCCGCAACCCCGCGCTCGTGCTGGCGAGCGTGCCGATGGTCTGCTCTTCGCGCAGCAGCGCAGGATCACCGGGGGGATCCAGGCGTCGGTGCTCACGCACGTGGTGTGGTCGGCCCTGATGCTGCGCTACCTGCCGCCGCTGTTCGCCGACCGGCTCGCGGAGGAGCGGTCGCCGTCGCTCGGGAAGGACGACGGCGGCCGCTGAGCACCTGCGGCCGGTGCGCTGACCGCCCGCGCTGGGCTGCCCCACGGCGGCAGGCGCGGGCGTCGGCCGGCAGCCTGGCGACGGCGTCGGTGCGCGCGCCGCGGTGACCGCGGGAGGTCCGTGCCGGATCAGCCGACCGGCGGTAGGCGTCGCCGGCGGCGATGAGGTGGCTGCACTCGGAGGAGAAGTCCACGAGCTCGCGCAGGTCGTCGCCCACGTCCAGGCGTCGTGTCCGGGGAAATCACCTCCACATCGCTCGCGATCGCCGGCACTCCCGCCGAGGTGGGGGACCGACTCGCCGAGCCGCTCGACCGCACCGGGCCCTGATCGACACCCGCGACTCGCCGACACGGTGGGCCTGTCGGGGCTCGACCACGCCCGCCACATCGACGTCCTCGACGCTGATGGCCTCGCTCGTCCCGGACGGGTCCGGACCGGTCTGACGGCCGGGTCGGACCGCGGGAGCCGAGACGACGACGCCCGCTCGGGTGGCTTCGAGTCGGTGCGCAGGGACCACCGAGGAGGTCAGGGGCCGGGGCGGGCATGATGCAGAACTCCGACGGTCCGGACGTCGGTCTGCTGAGGAGCCGCGTTGACCGTTCCGCTCCGAGTGCCGGAGTCCGACGACACGACCGCGGGACGGATGTCCGACGCGGTGTCCCGACGTCGCCCGCCCCGGAGCACAGGCGTGGTGGACCGGCCGGCGGTGGCATTGCTGACGGCCAGCCACGTCGTCGAGGACTTGTACCAGGGAGCGGTGCCGGCCCTGCTGCCGTTCCTGGTGCTCGACCGCAACTACTCCTACACCGCGGCGACCGGCATCATCCTGGCGGCCACCGTGCTGTCCTCGGTGGTGCAGCCCGCCTTCGGGGTACTCATCGACCGTCGGCCGTTGCCCTGGCTCACCCCGGTCGGCCTCCTCGTCGCCGGCATCGCATCGGCCTCGCGGGTGTCTCGGACGACTACTGGTGGACCTTCGCGGCGGTGGCGCTGTCCGGCCTGGGCGTCGCCGCCTACCACCCGGCCGCGGCCCGGGCGGCGCGGGCGGCAGCGGGCGCATCGGCGCAGGGGATGAGCTGGTTCGCCGTCGGCGGCAACGCCGGCCTCGCGCTCGGGCCCGTGATGGTCACTCCCTTGCTGCTGGCCTACGGACTTACCGGAACGCCGCTCCTGGCGCTTCCAGCCCTGGCCATGGCCGTGCTCCTGCTCGCCGTCCACCGCCGCACGAAGGCCCGGGCCGACCGTGCGGCCGCGCGCGAGCCGGCCGCGGGGGGGGGGGGGGGCGCCGGGGGGGGGGGGGGGGGGGGGCCCGGGGGGGGGGGACT
>NZ_JASNFN010000055.1:0-7882 GCF_030731085.1 Blastococcus carthaginiensis
TGAACCGCCCTGGGTCTGATGGAGGCTCGTTCTATTGGATTCCCACCCCGGCGGGGTCGGTCCGTTGGGCAGCGTAGAACGCTGCTTCGTACTCCGCGGGCGGGACGTTCTGGCAGTGCCCGTGGAGCCGGCTCTCGTTGAACCAGTGCACCCAGGACAGCGTCGCGAGTTCGAGCTCGTCGACGTCGTCCCAGCCGGTGGCGTCGGGTCCGTGGACGCACTCGGTCTTGTAGAGGCCGTTGGTCGTCTCGGCCAGGGCGTTGTCGTAGGAGTCCGCGACCGTCCCGATCGAGGGCCGCGCGCCGATCTCCTCGAGCCGCTCGGTGAACCGCACGGCGGTGAACTGCGACCCCGCATCCGAATGTGTCACCAGCCCGACCAACCGGCGCCCTCCGCGGGAGGCTCTGGCCATCTCAAGTGCGTCGAGGACCATCTCGGTCTTCATGTTCGCCGCCACCCGCCAGCCGACGATCCGCCGGCTGAACGCGTCGACGATGAAGCACACGTACGCCATCCCCGACCGGGTCGGGACGTAGGTCAGATCGGTGACCCACAGCGCGTCGGGCCGGTCGGCGGTGAACTGCCGATTCACCAGGTCCGGCGCCCGCGAGGCATCCGGGTCCGGCCGGGTGGTGAAGACCTTCTTGCGCAGCCGGGACACCCCTTCGATGCCCAGCTCACGCATCAGCCGGGCAACCTGGTCGCGGCCGATGTCGTGACCAGCGCGCCGGGCGGCCTTCCAGAGCTTGTGCGCTCCGTAGACCTTCCGGTTCGCGGTCCACAACGCCAGCAGGACCTGCATCATCAGCACGTCCCGCACGGCCCGCGCAGACGGCGCGGTCTGCCGCTTCTTCGCGGCGTAGTAGCTGCTCGGAGCCACCTGCAGGTACCTGCAGATGAACTCGACTCCGAACTCGTTCCGGTTCTCGTCGACGAACGCGACGATCACCTCGATGGGCGGTCGAGTTCCGCCGCGAAGAAAGCCGAGGCCCGCTTCAACAGATCGTTGGCCCGGCGCAGCTCACGGTTCTCCTGCTCGAGCTCCCGGATCCGCGTGGCCTCGACCGTCGTCACCCCCGGCTCGACGCCGTCATCGATGTCGGACTGCTTGACCCAGGTCCGCAGCGACTCCACCCCGCAGCCGATCTGATCGGCGACCCGCCGAACCGTCCCGTGCGTGGTGCCCAGCTCCTTGCGCAGCTGCCGCACCAGCCGAACCGCCCGGGCCTTCTCCTCTGGCGAGTAGCGACGCGTCGTCGGCTTCCCAGGCGTGCCTTCGTTCCCCATGGCTCCATCCTCGTTTCCAAGGTCAGGAGCCTCCAAGCAACCCAGGGCGGTTCAGTAGGCGCGCAGCAGCAGCTTGGAGAAGTCCCGGACCATCGTGCGGCCCTGCGCCAGTGAGCCATTCACAGTCCAGTTCGTGGCGGCGGTGACCGCACCGCCGTCCTTCCTCGTCATCGCTTTGATTTCGGCCTGCAGCTGAGCCAGTGCGGCCTGGTAGGCCATCGCCTCGGTCAGCGGGTGCCGGTAGGTGTAGATGCCGGCCTCCTGGAGCAGCGCCTCCTCCTGGGTGACGACCACCTCCTGCTGCAGATCGGCCAGCTGTGCGGCGACTTCGGCGCGCTGCGCGGTCAGCTTCTCCAGGTCCTGCTCGGTGCGGCGGCGGGACTCAGCTGCGTCAGTGGCCAGCGCGGCGGCGTGCTGCTCGCGCTCGGACTGCTGAGATGCGTGCAGCTGCGTCAGCTCCTCTCGCAGCGCCACCGCCTGCGCCTCGAGGTCGGCAACAGTCAGCGCGCCAAGCCGGTCCAGCTGACCGCGCAGCGCCCCAACCTCAGCCGACAGCTCCCGCACACGGCCCCGGGCGCGGAAGACCGACACCTTCTCCTCCCCCTCGGCCGCCGAGCCCGGCGCCGCAACGGTCGAGGACTCAGACGGCATCACTGGCCCGGTCGTCCCAGAGTCATCGGGAGTCCAGAACTGCCAGCCCGAGGGCGCCGGTCCCCACGTCGGGTCGGGATGCCAGCCCTGCGGCGGCACCCAACCCTCGGGCGGTGCCGGCCAGTTCGGCGGTGTCCGGAATCGCTGCGCCATTGAAGCCCCCGTGCGATCGACGACGATGTCGTCAGTCATCTTGCGGTACGCCTACGACTCGTTCGAACGGCGCGACGCGCGGCGCGTCACCCTCACCGTTCCAGGCGGCCATGCAGCGACATGGCGCCGGCGTCAACGCCGAGCACCTCGGCCCCCCCCCCCCTTTGACCTCCCCCCACCGACAAGATCCCTACCTGACACACCTCATGCATCAAGGCCCGCCGCAATTCGTGGTGACAGGTAAGCGAACGTCACCCCGGACGCTGAAGACATGGGCAGCAAAGGCAGCAGCGAGTACCGCGCTCGGCAGCGTGAGCGGGAACGCCGCCGCCGTCAGCAGCTCGAGCGAGCGGCGAGCAAACAGGAGCGCACGCCGTCAGACACTCCGGCGAAGGGCGGGCCGGCTGCCGGGGCGCGACGCGGCGCGGCGACCGCATGCGGGTGGTGCGGGGGCCCGATCACTCTCCGATCGCGAGGACCCATTCCGAAGTGGTGCTCGGCCACATGCCGGCACCGAGCCTGGGAGCAGAACCGCGCGGCCGCCTCGGGCCGCGCTGCCGTCCAGATCGTCGAGCGGGTCGTCGTCAGGCCAGCAGTGCAACCCGCTCCGAGGACACCCCGGCACGACGACTGGCCCGGGCCTCCTCCGCGAGCTGAGTCGCCAGCTCGACCGCGGTCTCGTCTATGACCGGGACATGCCAGGCGTCGCCACCGCCCTCGACGAAGC
Source organism: Blastococcus carthaginiensis (assembly GCF_030731085.1). NCBI lineage: Bacteria > Bacillati > Actinomycetota > Actinomycetes > Geodermatophilales > Geodermatophilaceae > Blastococcus > Blastococcus carthaginiensis. The sequence continues at coordinate 2,819 of NZ_JASNFN010000055.1, forward strand.
ACTCGCCGCCTTCCGGCGACGCATCCGGCCCCGCTGACATCGCCGTCCGTCACGTCCACTAGGGGTGACAAGCCGGGGTGACACCGCCGAACCGCCAGAACAGCCGTCGGGCTTCCAACTCCTTCGGTCACCCCTGACAGCAATCGACTCCGTTCGGCGCCTTCTCCAACACAACGGGCAGCCCAGCCCGCCACCCAGGAGCGAGGAGCCACCATGACCGTCCGACTGCTGACGACCGAAGAGGTGGCCGAGCGCTTCCGCACGAGCCCGGCCACCGTCCGCTACTGGCGCCACATGGGCATCGGCCCCGCCGGCGTGCGCGTCGGCCGTCGGGTGCTCTACGACGAGGCTGAGTGCGACCGCTGGTGGGAGAGCAAGGTCGCGAACAGCGACCGGTGATCCACCAGTGTCGTCACCGGCGTAGCGCACTGTCGCTCCCTCGCGGCAGGCTGACTATGGGGCAGCAGTCCGGCGATTGAGGAGACACATGGCGAGCATCGCGCGACGCCCCGACGGCACCTTCCGCCCCCGCTACCGCGACGCCGACGGCAAGGAGCACGCCCGGCATTTCAAGCGGAAGGCCGACGCCCAACGCTGGCTCGACGAGGTCACCGCCAGCGTCGTCACCGGCACGTACGTCGACCCGAAGGCCGGCCGGATCACCCTCTCGGCGTTCTACGCCGTCTGGGCCGCTCGCCAGGTCTGGGCCCTGGGCACCGAGCTGGCCATGAGCCTCGCCGTCCGGACCGCCACCTTCACCGATGTCGAGCTGCGGTTGCTCCGCCGGTCGCACGTCGAGTCGTGGGTCAAGCAGATGACCGCGGCCGGCCTGGCTCCGGGCACCGTTCATACCCGGGTGCAGAACGTGCGCGCCGTCCTCCGCGGCGCCGTCCGCGACCGGGTCATCGCCACCGACCCCAGCGACGGGGTGACACTCCCCCGCCGCCGGCGCCGCGAACACGCCATGAGCATCCCCACGCCGCCCCAGGTCGGCGGGCTGCTCACCGCGGCCGACGACCGGTTCGCCACCTACATCGCCATCTGCGCCTTCGGCAGCCTCCGACTCGGCGAGGCGGCTGCGCTGCAGGTCGGCGACGTCGACTTCCTCCGGCGCCGAGTGGTCATCAGCCGGCAGGTCCAGCGAGGACCTGGCGGCACGGTCGAACTGCGGGCACCCAAGCACGGCTCGGAACGGACGATCGTCGTCCCCGACCGGCTGCTCACCCTGCTCGCCGGGCACGTGGAGCAGCACCTGGCCAGCGGCGGTCAGGAACGCTGGCTCTTCCCCACCCCGACCGGCGCCCCGCCGCACCAGAACACCGTCGGGCACCAGTGGCGCAAGGCGACGTCAGCAGCCGGCCTGACGGGCTTGCGGCTGCACGACCTACGGCACTTCTTCGCCTCCGGGCTCATCGTCCCCGGGTGCGACGTCGTCACCGTGCAACGGGCCCTCGGGCACGCCTCGGCGACCACGACGCTGAACACCTACGGACATCTGTGGCCCGACGCGGAGGACCGCACCCGAGCCGCCACCGAGGGCCTCATGGCCGCCTCGCTCGAATCTGCGACTCGGGCGACGTCCGTGAACCGTTGACCAACAGATGGCCTTGAGTGAATGAGCCCAGCGTGTCGCAGGGCGGGCGCAATTCTCCGTGACAGAACTTAGGGAATCTTCGCTCCGTTCGAGAGCGCTTCTTCGCAATGTCGAACGCGAGTCGGCGACGCGACGACCGCTCGGATATCGATCGGGCCCCAGCCTCGAGAATACTCATCGAGACCGGGGCCCTACGACTAGCGCGCCTTAACGGACTCCCCCAACGCTGGTGCCGAAGCCGCTTGTTTCAGCGGCCGCATCGGGGGGCGCTGACAGCCAACTTAGCACACGACGTGCTATACGAGCGTCGGCGCCGCGTCCTCCTCTTCAGGGAAGGGTTCGCAGTTTGGGGGAAGAGACCCATGCGCCGACACGAGAACCCGCAAGTGCCATGGGCATTCGGGGCCATTGTTGCGCAGCACTTTCAACTCACCACCCTTCGAGACCAACGCCTCCACATAGCGGATCAATAGGTCTGGCACCCATGCAAAGGGGCTCCCGATACGATCCGTCAGGTAGAGCGCTCGCGGATTCGCCGGGTTGCCCGTATCCGTCTTTATTCTTAAGGGGTCGCCTTCTCGAAGCGCATCGACAGACGGCGCACTGCCGTGCTGCCTGGTCGCGTAACGCGCACCGCGCGCCAGAAACACAGATGACGTACTCCCGCCGGGGGCGATAGCTGGTCTTTCGACCAGTTGCACCGAATCGCCCTTGCGTTCTCCCCCGCTTCGACTGAGGACGTCAAGAGGGTCAGCACCCGATTCCAGTCCAAGCCAAGTCAGATACCGCAGGTAGTCCGGTCGATGCGGGTCCATCGTTCGAAGTGCAAAAAACGCCCAGAGCCGCGCCGACTGGTACTGGCGGTTGAATTCAGGAAAAGCGATGAATGGACGAAAGCCCTCGACCGCTGCTGCGCCCGGCAAGTAGGTGAACGAATACTCATGCGAGTCGGACGACAACTTGCCCACGGGAGACGTTTGGCGGTTGATAGGGTTGCGCCAAGTCACGATGAAGCTTCGATGGGGCATCCCGTGCAAGGAACTACTTGAGCGCATCAACGAGACGCCTCCGGTTCTCGGTCAGCAACGCCACGATAAATCGCCTAGTCACCGGCGTGAGCTCCGCTGTCTCAAGTTCTGTCCCCCATTGAATGACATCGAAGGCTTCGACTGCGCTCCACCAATAAGCTCGAGTTTCCGGCCCGGCAAGATAGGCAGCGACGCGCGCGATGTCTACCAAGGGGGTGCGGCGCTGTCCGGGTGTGTGCTCAAACTGTCGTCCATGGGCGCGACTAGCGAAGCGATGAATCGTCCCAGAAGAAAGGACCTGAGCACGCTGTTCGTCCGTTAGGTTGAACGCCAGGCAACTGGCGTGATCATAAGAGCCGCAAAGCCGGTTCACGCCATCTACATCGGGAGGCGGCGTCAAAACTGCCCAGTTTCTGTCGTGTCGATCAGTGTTGGCTATCAGGGCATCGAGCACCAGGTAGCCAACGAATGCGTCAAAGGCCTCGAAACTCTGGGGCAGAGTGCTACCAGGCGGAGGACCAAAACCCTCGAGGACTCGCCTGATATTGGAAACGCTGTATCCGCGGCGCCCCGGGTCGTCTGGGTCATAGTCCGGCAGATGACTGTCAAGCAGGACCCTTCCTGGGTGGTCCTCCCCCTTACTCCAGCGTAGGTCCTCGACGAGGCAGCCATTGGCAGCATCGCGAGTCGCCAATCTGACGGGTGCGGCAGGCACGCCGAGCAAATGAGCGATTCTGCTCGCCAGCATTTCCGTAATGTCTTCACCCATGGGTCGATCGCCATCCGGAAGCGCCGGCTTGAACAGCCAGGTGCGTGCGAAGTCAGGGTGACGCAACCAGTAATGCGGCGTCCGCCCTTGGACTTCCTCTCCCGCGACCTCCCACGATGAGGCGTCGAGGCGTGCCCAATTGAGATCTCGTGGTTGCAAGCTGATGCTCACCTCCTCGGAGCCGCCGCGAATAGGTCATGCCAGGGGTGGCCAGTAGATCAAGCCGTCGCAGCCGAGACTGCCCAGTTGTGCTGAAGTGCTGAAGTGCTGAAGTGCTGACGTTGCAGCGGTGCAGCAGCGCGCTGTCGGCCGAGTCTCCCATCTGAGGCACCAGGCAAGGGCTGTCGATGCATTCTCCCCGGTTGAGGTGTGCACATGCCTCTGGTCGGCGTAGGGGACTGCTGCACGGATCGGTGACAGGTTGGGTCAGGCGGCCTGAGCTGCCGGTGTGTAGATGATGGTCTCGTACTCGATGGGGGTCAGTCGACCGAGGCCGGCTTGCCGACGTCGGCGGTGGTAGGTGCGTTCGATCCAGGTGACGATCTCGATGCGCAACTGCTGGCGGCTGGCCCAGGAGCGGCGGTCGAGCACGTTCTTCTGCAGCAGCGCGAAGAAGGACTCCATGGCGGCGTTGTCCCCGGCTGCACCGACCCTGCCCATTGACCCGGACAGCTGATGCCGGTTGAGGGCCTGGACGAACTTCCGGCTGCGGAACTGCGATCCGCGGTCCGAATGCACGATGCAGCCGGCGACCTCGGCACCGTCGGCGGCCCGCCGGGCGACGGCATTCTCGATCGCGGTCACGGCCAGCCGAGACTTCATCCGTGAGTCGATGGAGTAGCCGACGATCCGGTTGGAGTGCACGTCCTTGACCGCGCACAGATAGAGCTTGCCCTCGGCCGTGCGGTGCTCGGTGATGTCGGTCAACCACAGCTGGTTGGGTCCGGCCGCGGTGAACACCCGCTGGACTTGGTCGTCGTGCACGGGAGGTCCGGGCCGGCCGCTCTTGCCCCGGCGCGGCTTGCCGAACGCGCTCCACCAGCGGTTGGCCGCGCAGATCGCCCACGCGGTGCGTGCGGCCATCGGCTGCCCGCTGGCAGCGGCCTCATCGACGAGGAACCGGTAGCCGAACTCGGGGTCGTCGCGGTGGGCGTCGAACAGCGCGTTGGCCCGGTAGGCCGCGACCAGTTCGCTGGTCGTGACCGGGGCGGCCAGCCACCGGTAGTAGGGCTGGCGGGCGATCTTCAGAACCCGGCACGTCACCGTCACGGGGATCCCGTCGACGGCGAGTTCACGGACGAGCGGGTAGATCATTTTCCCGGCAGGTTCGCCTGGGACAGGTAGGCCGCTGCCCGGCGCAGGACCTCGTTCTCCTGCTCCAGCAGCCGGATCCGCTTGCGGGCCTCACGCAGGTCGACGTTCTCGGCCGCGGTGGTCCCGGGCTTGACGCCCTCGTCGACGTCGGCAGCCTTCATCCAGTTCGTCAGACACGACTCGCTGATCCCGAAGTCAGCCGCGATCTGCTTCAGGTGCTGGCCCGGCTCACGGTTGCGAGCGACGCTCACGACGTCGTCGCGAAACTCCTTGGGGTAGGGCTTGGGCACGGCGAACATCCTTCCAGCGGCGCCTCGCGGCACCACAGATCAGATGTCACCTACTCGTGCAGCAGTCCC
>NZ_JASNFN010000056.1:0-7460 GCF_030731085.1 Blastococcus carthaginiensis
GATCAGCCGGCCGTCGATCGGGTTGCCGATGGCCACCTGCACGCATCCGCCGGGCGGTGCGGCGCGAATGCCGAGCAGGTCGAGTTCGGCGAGGCTCTCCCGGCACTGGGCGGCGGTGACGATCTCACCGGCGACCTCGGCGGCCGGCTGGGTGCCGCCGTCGCCGTCGGGGTCGTGCAGTGAGGGCAGCGGGGCGTGGATGGTGAGCTGGGCGGTGACCGCCGGCCGGGTCTGGTCCCAGGGGCGCAGGATCAGGTCGGCGGCGACGGCGGCCCGGATGACGCCGATGGGACGGGCGTCGCCGTCGGCGCGCAGCAGCTGGGCGTACTGGTCGATGGCGTCGGCGCACGCCGCAGCGACGTGGAGGGGCAGGTCGGCGACGAGCTGGCTCATGCCCTCGCCGGTGGGGCGGGTGGTGACGTCGGCCCGTTTGGCTGCCTCTTTGCGGCGTTTGTCCAGGGCGTCGGCGTCCAGGCGGGCCAGGGCCCGGCGCACCCGGGCCCGCAGCTGGGGGACGGTGAGCCGCCCGGCGTGGGGCAGGACGCGGCGTTCCACCTCGGCGATGACCTCGGGCTTGGCGGTGGACAGCAGGTCGACCAGGGCGCGCATCTTCCGCACGTCGATGCGGCCGGCGTACAGGGCGTCCCAGGTGCCGGTGAGCAGGGTGGTGAGCAGGATCGATTCGATGGCCAGGGTTTCGGCCTCGACCTCCGAGCAGCCGCGGATCAGCGCGAGTTCGGACACGAACGTTTCGCTGACCTGAGCCAGGACCTCGGATCGGCGGAGCCGGCTGTCCAGCCCGGGGCCACCCAGCGGGCCGAAGTCGCGGTCGCGTTCGATGGAGCGGCGGCGGGCGAGGGCGGCGATGGCCTCGGCGCGCTGGGCGGCGTGCCGGGCTTCGCGGGCGTCGGCGGCCCAGATGTCGGCGACCAGCTCGAGGTCGCTCAGCCCGGGGGCGTCGGTGTCGGGCACCCAGGGGATCGGGACGCCGTCCTCTGGCGCGCGGGGTGGTTCGCCGATGAACACACCTGCACCGTAGAACCGGCCACCGACAGTTTCTGCAGGTCAGTCGTAGGGGTTGGTGAGGACGGTGCGGGCCTGCAGGACTGCGAAGGTGACCGGGGGGCCCTCGGTGGTGGTGGTGCCGGGGACGTCGGCTGCGGCGCCGCCGTCGACGGTGAAGGTGGCGCCCCAGGTGACGGTGAGGGAGGCGGTGTAGGTGCCCGACCGGTAGCTGTGCTCGATGCTGTGGTCGGGATAGGGGGCGCCGGGGTCGGTGGTGGTGATCGGGCCGCCGGGGTCGCCGGTGTGCCAGGTGAACTGCTCGGCGGTGGCGTCGATGACCACGGTGAAACCGCGGATGTCCACGGTGAAGCTCTGGGTGGTCGGGGAATCGGTGTAGAAGATCACCGGCAACCCCGTCAGGCCGTCCCCAGGCGGCTGATGCCGGGTCGCCAGCTGGGGCAGTGGCAGCGTCTGGAAGAAGGAAAAAACTTCCTCACCAGAGGGAGGCGGGTTGAGCGACGTGATGTCCAGGCAGCCCTGCCGGACGTCAATCCAATCGCCTACGGGATCGCCTGGCTCCAAGCCATTCGGAACGGGAACCGGAGTGCCGTCCGCAAGCGGTACTACGGTCCCATCGGACCTTACGACTCGACGCTGCTGGACTACGAGGTATTGCACGACTCGCCCCGGCTCTTGAGGGCACTCGCGGAAGTCCATGGCTGAGCAGCCACCCTCACGTTCGTCCGAGAGAGCGCACAGGTGCCTTAGTCGCCAGATGTAGTTGGCGACTCCCTCCGGACCGCCGGCGACGAGTTCGCCGACGCCAGATCCGGAGAAGCCGACGTCGACCGAACCGTCGCCCATGTCCGTGCTGCCACAGTCGTCGAACGAGCAAGCCAGCACGGGCGCGCCTTCACCACATAACAGCGCTAGCGTCAATGCCAGAACGGTGAGCGTGCGAATACCCAGGCTCCTCATCCCAAGGTGAAGCCCTTCACGAGCCAGGAGCGGTCCATCTGAGACCAGATAAGCGTGATGCCAGAACTCAAGTTGGGTGCCGGCTCGGCGCGAGCCTCGAGAACGGTCCCGTTTGCATCGACCAACGACACAGGTTCTCGTCGGGCGCCGAAAGCGATCATCGCCTCGTCGTTGTCAATGAGCGGTGCCGTGACGTCATTAAGGCTTAGCTCGCCTCCGACGTAGCGCTCTCCGGCTGCGGCGGCGGCGTCGTAGTTGCCCGCGATTCGCAAGCAGTCCTGGCATTCGGCTCCGAGTTCACGTAGCGCCTCGCCGCTGGGGACAGTGCGCTGCCTATTGAGAAGGTCGATCCAGTAGCGGAGGAAGGCTTCGGCGCCTGCTGCGTCCTTGGTGCGCGCCTCGTCGGGGACCGGGAAGTCCGCCGGACCCAGGGGCGGGAGCGTCTCGGTGGTCGGGGCGGCGGCCGTCGTCGGCAGGGTGGTGCTGGCTTCCTGCTTCTCCGAGCACCCCGTCAGCAGCACGGTGCCGGCCAGCGCGCAGCCGAGCGTCGTCCGGATCAGGCCCCCACGGAGATCACGCACAGCGGGAGACTACGCAGAGTTCGGCGGCATCCGGATCCGTAACTGTGGACAGCCTGCCCGCGCCGCCGGATCGGGTGACGCCCCGGCGCACGAGACCTGGCTCACCGGCGCACAATCCGGAGCCGACACCACCGCGGACGGGGGGAGAGGCATGGGCACGCACAGCGCCGCGACGGGGACCAGCCCCTTCGACACCAGCGGCATCGAGGTCGGCGCCGGCGGCATCCGCCGTTACGTGAACCTGCCGCAGAACGTCGTGCGGGTGCTGGCCGAGCAGGCCCAGCGGCACGGTGACCGCACCGCCATCGTCGAGCTCGGCGGCGGCCGGCTCACCTACGCCCAGCTCTGGGAGCGGGCCAGACGCGTCGCCGGTGGCCTACGGGACGCCGGCGTCACCGCCGGCGACCGGGTCGCGGTGCAGCTGCCCAACGGCGTCGACTGGGTGCTCGCCTTCTGGGGCGCCCAGCTCGCCGGCGCCGTCGTCGTCCCCATGAACACCCGGCTCGCCCCGGCCGAGGCCGGCTTCATCCTCGCCGACTGCGGTGCCGCCCACGTCGTCCGCCCGGGCGAGCCACTGCCCGACGGGGAGCCCGGGGAGGTCCCCGACCCGCAGCACACCGACGTCGCCGCGCTCTTCTACACCAGCGGCACGACCGGTCGCCCCAAGGGCGCGATGACCACCCACGAGAACTTCCTCAGCAACATCGAGTCGGTCATCCGCTGCCGCGAGCTCAGCCGCGACCCCGACGCAGCCCACGCCACGCTCATCTCGGTGCCGCTGTTCCACGTCACCGGCTGCAACTCCCAGTTCCTCACCCAGATCGCCCTGGGCGGAGTGTCGGTGCTGATGCCGCGGTTCGACGCCACGTCCTTCCTGGCCGCCATCCCCGAGCACGGCATCACGCTGATCACCAGCGTCCCCACCATCTACGAGCTCGTGCTGCGCCACCCGGACCTGGGGGCGACCGACCTCTCCACCGTCCGCACGCTCAGCTACGGCGGCGCCCCCATCGCCCCCGAGCTCGTACACCGGCTGCGGACGGCGTTCCCGAACGCCCGGCTGGGCAACGGGTTCGGCCTCAGCGAGACCAGCGCGCTGGCCACCTTCCTGCCGCACGAGTACGCCGAGACCCACGCCGACGCCGTCGGGTTCCCCACCCCGGTCGACGACGTCGACCTGCATGGGTCCGACCCGGTCACCGGCGTGGGGGAGCTGCTCGTGCGCGGGCCGAACGTCGTCACCGGCTACTGGGGTGACCCGGCGCGGACCGCCGAGACGTTCCAGGACGGCTGGCTGCACACCGGCGACCTCGCCACCATCACCGACGGCATCGTGCGGATCGTCGACCGCGCCAAGGACATGGTCAACCGCGGCGGCGAGAACGTGTACAGCGTCGAGGTGGAGAACGCCCTCGCCGAGCACCCCGACGTCCTCGAGGTCGCCGTCGTCGGGGTCCCCGACCCGGTGATGGGGGAGAAGGTCGGCGCCGTCGTCCTGCCGAAGCCGGGCACGGACGCCGGCCGGTTGGTCGCGGACCTGTCTGCCTTCGCCCGCGAGCGGCTGGCCGACTTCAAGCGCCCGCAGTTCGTGCGGGTCATCGACGGCCCGCTGCCGCGCAACGCCGGGGGCAAGGTGCTGAAGAGCGCGCTGCGGGACGTCGACGGCTGGGTCGCCGTCCCGCGGTAGGGCTACGTTGCCGGAGACCGCTTCCCCGGCGACAGGAGCACCCGTGCGCATCGGCATGCCCATCTCCTACAGCGGCGGCTTCGACCGCACCACGGCCGTCATCGCCGAGTACGAGGCGGCGGGCCTGGACACCGTCTACGTGGCCGAGGCCTACTCCTTCGACGCGGTAAGCCACCTGGGCTACCTGGCCGCCAAGACGACGACGGTCGAGATCGCCTCGGGCATCCTCAACATCTACTCGCGGACGCCGACGCTGCTGGCCATGACCGCCGCCGGTCTGGACTTCCTCTCCGGCGGTCGCTTCACCCTCGGCATCGGCGCCTCGGGTCCGCAGGTGGTCGAGGGGTTCCACGGGGTCCCCTACACCGCCCCGCTGGCCACGACCCGCGAGGTGGTGGAGGTCTGCCGCACGGTGTGGCGCCGGGAGAAGGTCGACCACCACGGCGCGCACGTCGACATCCCGCTGACCCCCGATCGCGGCGGCAGCGGGCTCGGCAAGCCGCTGAAGCTGATCAACGAGCCGGTGCGGCCGCGGATCCCGATGCTGCTGGCGGCCATCGGCCCGAAGAACGTCGCGCTCGCCGCGGAGCTGTTCGAGTCGTGGCAGCCGGCGTTCTTCCTGCCCGAAGGCAGCGCGACGGCGTTCGGGGACGCGCTGGCCGAGGGGACGGCGCAGCGGGACCCGGAACTCGGGCCGCTGGACATCTCCGCCGACACCCAGCTCGTGATCAGCGAGGACGCCGACGAGCAGGCCGCGGCGCTGGACCAGGTGCGCGCGAAGCTGGCGCTCTACGTCGGCGGGATGGGCGCCCGCGGCAAGAATTTCTACAACGACCTGGCCGTGCGCTACGGCTACGCCGAGGCGGCCGCCCACGTGCAGGACCTCTACCTGGGCGGGAAGAAGGACGACGCCGCCGCCGCACTGCCGGAGGAGTTCGTCCGCGGTGTCTCCCTCGTCGGGCCGCGGGGGTACGTCGCCGAGCGGGTCGCAGCCTTCCGCGAGGCCGGGGTGACGACGCTCAACGCCACACCCCTGGCCGCCGATCACGCCGAGCGGCTCCGCGCGATCGAGACGCTGAAGGCGCTCGCATGACGGCGCTGCCCGCCCACGAGCAGGAGTTCGTCGCGCTCACCGCGGAGTTCGTCGACCGGCGGGTGCGTCCGCGGGTGGCCGAGTTCGAGGCCGAGGACCGCTACCCGCAAGCCTTCCTCGAGGAGATGGAGGCGCTCGGCCTCTTCGGGCTACTGGTGCCCGAGGAGCACGGTGGCAGCGGCGTGAGCACCGCCTGCTTCGCGCGCGTCACCGAGAAGCTCGCCCGCGGCTGGATGAGCCTGGCCGGCGCGATCGGCGGCCACTCGGTCATCTCGCACTTGCTGGCGACCGCCGGCACCGAGGAGCAGCGGACCCGCTACCTGCCGCGGATGGCCACCGGCGAGGTGCGCGCCACGATGGCGCTCACCGAGCCCGGCGGCGGCAGCGACCTCCAGGCGATGCGCACGCACGCCGTCCGCACCGACGACGGCTGAGCGGTCACCGGCAGCAAGAGCTGGATTTCCAACGCCCAGCACTCCCAGCTCATCGGCCTGCTCTGCCGCACCGACCGCGACGCCGTCCCGCCGCACACCGGCATGAGCGTGCTGCTGGTGGAGCCCGGCGAGGGCCTGGAGATCTCGGCGAAGATCCCCAAGCTCGGCTACCGCGGCATCGAGGCCTGCGAGCTGACCTTCGATGGCATGCAGGTGCCGGACGGCGCCGTCCTCGGCGGGGAGCCCGGCCGCGGCTGGGTGCAGATGATGCGCGGCCTGGAGGTCGGGCGGGTGCAGGTCGCCGCCCGCGCGGTGGGGGTCGCGCAGGCGGCGCTGGCCGCGGCCACCCGGTACGCGCAGGAGCGCGAGTCCTTCGGCGTCCCCATCTGGAAGCACCAGTCGGTCGGCAACCTGCTGGCCGACATGGCCACCAAGGTGCAGGCCGCCCGGCTGCTCACCGCCGACGCCGCCGCGAAGCTCGACGGCGGCGCCCGCGCCGACATGGAGGCCGGCATGGCGAAGCTGTTCGCCTCCGAGGCCGCCATGGAGGTCGCCCTGGACGCCATGCGCGTGCACGGCGGCTACGGCTACTCGAAGGAGTTCGACGTCGAGCGCTACTTCCGCGATGCGCCGCTGATGATCCTCGGCGAGGGCACCAACGAGATCCAGCGCACCGTCATCGCCGCGCAGTGGATCGCCCGCCACCCGCTTTAGAGCCTCCGCCAGTAGGTCAGCGGATGCGTGGTGATCTTGGCCGGGTGTCCCAGCGGTAGAGGCGCCAGGCGCCCCGGCACAGTGCACGGACGGTGACGATGGCGGCAGCCAGCGCCAGGTAGGCGTCGACGCAGACCTGGCGGCGTTCGGTGCAGCGGCGCAGCTTTCCGAAGTTGTTGAGCCAGGAGTTGGTCCGCTCCACCACCCAACGCTTGCCGACCTGGATGGGAGCGGGTTCGCCGCGGTGGGCGATCTGACCGAGCAGGCCTCGTTCGTCGAGTGCTTCGCGGCAGGGGCGGTAGTCGTAGCCGGCGTCCAGATGCGCCGTCGCACCGGCCGGCAGCGGCTGGAAGTCCTTGAGCGCGTCCAGCGTCTGGGGCAGCAGGGCGTGGTCGACGGTGTTGGCCGGCGCGGACACCGTGGCCAGCGGGATGCCGCCGCCGTCGGTGAGCTGGGACCGTTTCAGCCCGCCCTTGCCCCGGTCCACCGGGCTGCGACCGGCGCATTCCCCGCCGCACGGGGCCTTGGTGGTGCATCCATCGACGGCCACGTCGGCCAGGTCCAAGCCGATCATCTTGTCGTAGGCATCCAGGCAGGCCAGTCGCAGCCGGTCGAACACTCCCAGGGCGATCCACTCGTCCCGGCGGCGACGCATGGTGGTGGCCGAGCACGAGTCGTCGGCGATGCGCTCGTAGCCGGCGCCGAACACCAGCGCCTCGACGAGCTTGCCGAACACCACGGCATCGTCGATGCGCGGCCGGTGACAGCCCAACGGATGCTCATCGACACGCACAGGCAGCAGGGTGAGGAACTCCTCGCGCAGCGGGTCAAGGATGCACGATGGGACGGCAGGCACGAGGCGTCCACAGTTCACGGAGCGTTAGCACCTTCGCGAGCGTGGCCCTCGTGCCTGCCCTTGCCGATCAGCCACGCCGAACGGCGCGACCTCACCTACTGGCGGGGGCTCT
>NZ_JASNFN010000057.1:0-4082 GCF_030731085.1 Blastococcus carthaginiensis
TGAACCGCCCTGGGTCTGATGGAGGCTCGTTCTATTGGATTCCCACCCCGGCGGGGTCGGTCCGTTGGGCAGCGTAGAACGCTGCTTCGTACTCCGCGGGCGGGACGTTCTGGCAGTGCCCGTGGAGCCGGCTCTCGTTGAACCAGTGCACCCAGGACAGCGTCGCGAGTTCGAGCTCGTCGACGTCGTCCCAGCCGGTGGCGTCGGGTCCGTGGACGCACTCGGTCTTGTAGAGGCCGTTGGTCGTCTCGGCCAGGGCGTTGTCGTAGGAGTCCGCGACCGTCCCGATCGAGGGCCGCGCGCCGATCTCCTCGAGCCGCTCGGTGAACCGCACGGCGGTGAACTGCGACCCCGCATCCGAATGTGTCACCAGCCCGACCAACCGGCGCCCTCCGCGGGAGGCTCTGGCCATCTCAAGTGCGTCGAGGACCATCTCGGTCTTCATGTTCGCCGCCACCCGCCAGCCGACGATCCGCCGGCTGAACGCGTCGACGATGAAGCACACGTACGCCATCCCCGACCGGGTCGGGACGTAGGTCAGATCGGTGACCCACAGCGCGTCGGGCCGGTCGGCGGTGAACTGCCGATTCACCAGGTCCGGCGCCCGCGAGGCATCCGGGTCCGGCCGGGTGGTGAAGACCTTCTTGCGCAGCCGGGACACCCCTTCGATGCCCAGCTCACGCATCAGCCGGGCAACCTGGTCGCGGCCGATGTCGTGACCAGCGCGCCGGGCGGCCTTCCAGAGCTTGTGCGCTCCGTAGACCTTCCGGTTCGCGGTCCACAACGCCAGCAGGACCTGCATCATCAGCACGTCCCGCACGGCCCGCGCAGACGGCGCGGTCTGCCGCTTCTTCGCGGCGTAGTAGCTGCTCGGAGCCACCTGCAGGTACCTGCAGATGAACTCGACTCCGAACTCGTTCCGGTTCTCGTCGACGAACGCGACGATCACCTCGATGGGCGGTCGAGTTCCGCCGCGAAGAAAGCCGAGGCCCGCTTCAACAGATCGTTGGCCCGGCGCAGCTCACGGTTCTCCTGCTCGAGCTCCCGGATCCGCGTGGCCTCGACCGTCGTCACCCCCGGCTCGACGCCGTCATCGATGTCGGACTGCTTGACCCAGGTCCGCAGCGACTCCACCCCGCAGCCGATCTGATCGGCGACCCGCCGAACCGTCCCGTGCGTGGTGCCCAGCTCCTTGCGCAGCTGCCGCACCAGCCGAACCGCCCGGGCCTTCTCCTCTGGCGAGTAGCGACGCGTCGTCGGCTTCCCAGGCGTGCCTTCGTTCCCCATGGCTCCATCCTCGTTTCCAAGGTCAGGAGCCTCCAAGCAACCCAGGGCGGTTCAGACCTCGAGCACACCGCCGACGCCCAACGCCGTCTCGCCCAGGCCATGAAGCACAGCCAGGACGAGTACTGGGGTGACCGGCGCTGGACCGCGAGCTGGAACCGGCGCACCTACGTCGAGGGCGCATTCGGCAACCTGAAGAACCCTGACACCGAGAACACCCGGCGCGGCTACTTCCGCTTCACCGGCCTGCCCCTGGTCACCCTGGCGATGGCGTTCGCGGTCACCGCGTCCAACGTCCGGCAGCTGCGCAACTGGCACCAGCGCACCGGCGCCGGCGATCCTGCGCATCCACTGCTGCAGGCCGAACCCGAGTTCCACGGGTATGCCCTGCTCACCGCCGAGCAGGCAGCCGGCGTGGACGACGCCTTTCGACCGCCGCTGCCAAGAACCTCGTCTTCGTCGCGGCCCCGTAGAACGGCTGGCGCCTCCGGCGGTGAGTTGGTCGCTCCGGGCTAGTCCTGGGCTAGTCCGGGGCTAGTCCCGACGCAATCCGAGCCGATCCTCCAGTGCGGCCACCGCATCGTCGAAGGCGACCAGTGCTGGGTCGAGGTACCAGATGTCGTCCCGCCAGTGGGAGAAGCCAAGGGAGCTCCATACGCCGCGGACCTGCTGCAGCGCCGTCCGGTACGCAGGATCGGCAGCTCCGCCGTCGATCTCGAACGGCGCCGGCTGCGTGATGGCCAGCAGGGCGTCGGACATCAGCCACCGCAGCATGCGTGCGGTCAGCAGCCGCCCGACACCGCCCAGGCCCCGCCACGCTGGTGCGAGCAGCGCACGATCCAGCAGGACGACCCGGTTGCCGGCACCGTCGATCAGCTCGTCGAACTCCTCGTTGACTCCATACGCCCCCGGACGTTCGAACAAGGGCATGAAGTGCGCGTAGTCGGCGCTCTCGTCGAGCGCGAGACGAACGTCCGGATGGGCATCCAGATCGAGCACCAACCCGCGTGCAGTGGCCACGACCAATCTCTGCGTCGCGCCACCTCCCACCACGTCCTGACGGGACAAGGCGGCGTCGGGTCGGGCCCATGCCTGCACCTCGGCGGGATCGTCGACGTCTTCGGGGTCGACATGGAGGTCGACCTCACCGTGCCAGGCGGCGACGGCCCGGTCGTCGTAGTCGGAGTACTCGGTGACCGGCGCAGACAAGCCAACGGACACCCGGGCTTCGGGCAGTCGAGCCAGCAACACCCGGGACAGGTCCTCGTCGCGCGTCACGCAGTCATCCTGCCCCGGACACGCTGGTCTGCTCCGACTCCCGGAGGACTCCACCCGGCCCTGGGCGACGCATGAGGACCACGAGTGTCGGCGGCCCGCCTTACCGTGCCGCGTATGGGAGACGGCCTGGTCGGTGTGCGGCTGCTGATCGACCGCGCAAAGCGACACCTCGCAGAACTACAGAACGCGATCACTGAGTACCAGGCCAGCGAGCCGTACGTCATCGAGACCTAAGACGACAGGGACTGCTGCACGGATCGGTGACAGGTTGGGTCAGGCGGCCTGAGCTGCCGGTGTGTAGATGATGGTCTCGTACTCGATGGGGGTCAGTCGACCGAGGCCGGCTTGCCGACGTCGGCGGTGGTAGGTGCGTTCGATCCAGGTGACGATCTCGATGCGCAACTGCTGGCGGCTGGCCCAGGAGCGGCGGTCGAGCACGTTCTTCTGCAGCAGCGCGAAGAAGGACTCCATGGCGGCGTTGTCCCCGGCTGCACCGACCCTGCCCATTGACCCGGACAGCTGATGCCGGTTGAGGGCCTGGACGAACTTCCGGCTGCGGAACTGCGATCCGCGGTCCGAATGCACGATGCAGCCGGCGACCTCGGCACCGTCGGCGGCCCGCCGGGCGACGGCATTCTCGATCGCGGTCACGGCCAGCCGAGACTTCATCCGTGAGTCGATGGAGTAGCCGACGATCCGGTTGGAGTGCACGTCCTTGACCGCGCACAGATAGAGCTTGCCCTCGGCCGTGCGGTGCTCGGTGATGTCGGTCAACCACAGCTGGTTGGGTCCGGCCGCGGTGAACACCCGCTGGACTTGGTCGTCGTGCACGGGAGGTCCGGGCCGGCCGCTCTTGCCCCGGCGCGGCTTGCCGAACGCGCTCCACCAGCGGTTGGCCGCGCAGATCGCCCACGCGGTGCGTGCGGCCATCGGCTGCCCGCTGGCAGCGGCCTCATCGACGAGGAACCGGTAGCCGAACTCGGGGTCGTCGCGGTGGGCGTCGAACAGCGCGTTGGCCCGGTAGGCCGCGACCAGTTCGCTGGTCGTGACCGGGGCGGCCAGCCACCGGTAGTAGGGCTGGCGGGCGATCTTCAGAACCCGGCACGTCACCGTCACGGGGATCCCGTCGACGGCGAGTTCACGGACGAGCGGGTAGATCATTTTCCCGGCAGGTTCGCCTGGGACAGGTAGGCCGCTGCCCGGCGCAGGACCTCGTTCTCCTGCTCCAGCAGCCGGATCCGCTTGCGGGCCTCACGCAGGTCGACGTTCTCGGCCGCGGTGGTCCCGGGCTTGACGCCCTCGTCGACGTCGGCAGCCTTCATCCAGTTCGTCAGACACGACTCGCTGATCCCGAAGTCAGCCGCGATCTGCTTCAGGTGCTGGCCCGGCTCACGGTTGCGAGCGACGCTCACGACGTCGTCGCGAAACTCCTTGGGGTAGGGCTTGGGCACGGCGAACATCCTTCCAGCGGCGCCTCGCGGCACCACAGATCAGATGTCACCTACTCGTGCAGCAGTCCC
>NZ_JASNFN010000058.1:0-3612 GCF_030731085.1 Blastococcus carthaginiensis
GGCGCCGGCCGGGCGGCCGCGAGGTCCATCACCAGCTCCACCCGCAACGCGGCCAGCTTCGCCTCGGCCACCACGATCTGGCCGAGCAGGTCGGCGGCCTCCACCGCGCCGCGCCGGGCCGGCAGCCACGCGGACAACGGCTCGTCCCACCGCTGCGGATCGGGATCGGCCAGCTCCCACGGCGAGGGGAACGGGTCGACCGGGGACACCGTCACCCCGACCGCGAACCCGACCACCGACATAACCGCAGGCTAAGCCGGGGGTACGACACTTTGGGGCACGACGGGGCAGGGCGTCGGAGGGAAGCGGGTCGCCCACCGCGGGGCGGGCAACGGGTCGGACGCCCACGACCGCGGCGGGGTCAGGGTGATCCCGGCCGCGTGTCGGCGGTGACCGAGGCGGCATGCAGGGTCACCGCGGCCCGGGTGCGCCCGGGCCGCAGGGCCTCAGTGCCTGCGTCGGCTGAAGCGGCTGAGCAGTCGCTTGAGCAGGTTGGCCTTGACGAGTCCGGAGATCAGTCCCATGTCGTCCTCCTCGTTGCGGTGGGTGTGCAGGGATCGCCGCTCCCTACCCGCGCGCTGCCGGATCCATGTGCCGGACGCCTAGACTGCCTGGCACGACGGACGAGTCGGCTGGGCGGTCGCGTCGGTGGGGGAGACCCCGCCGCCGAGGAACGTCCGGGCTCCACAGGGCAGGGTGGTCGTTAACGGCGACCCGGGGTGACCCGCGGGACAGTGCCACAGAAAACAGACCGCCGGCGTCCGCGCCGGTAAGGGTGAAACGGTGGTGTAAGAGACCACCAGCACGCCGGGTGACCGGCGTGGCTCGGTAAACCCCACCCGGAGCTAGGTCAAGAAGGAACGGTGGTCCGCCGCCGCTCCGCGCAGGCGTTCGAGGGCGGCCCGCCCGAGCCTGCGGGTAGACCGCTGGAGCCTGCCGGCAACGGCAGGCCTAGATGGATGACCGCCCATCGGGAGGCCGTGAGGCACCCGTGGACAGAACCCGGCGTACAGGCCGACTCGTCCGTCGGCCCCCCGCTCTCGTGCGGCGTCCGCGGCGTCATCCGTCCGGGCGAACGGGGGCGCTGCGCTCATGTCCGGTGACTCCACGTGCCGCTGTGCGGAGGGTCCGCGAAAAGGCCGGGTTCGAGCTTCTGGCTCGCCGATCGCCTTGCCTACCGTTCGCACGTCCGCTGACCGGCGGACCCGGAGGTCGCCCGCCGAACCTGCCCACGGCCGCCCGGAAGCGTCGAACACGACGGGCAGGCGCGGGGGACCCACCGTTCGTGGCCCTCCGGGACCTCGGGGTGAAGCCGCGCCGTGCGCGGCCGGGCAGCTCTCGCCCGAACCCGACAGCTAACCCCGCAGGCGGCGAGAGGCTCACCACCCCATGCCCAACAGCCATCGCACCGTGGGTCGACACCGTCGTCCCTCCCGCAACCGCGCCATGACCGCCGTGGCCTACCCTGCCGTGGTCCTCGCAGCGGCCTCGGCCGTCACCCTGGGGGCCATCGGCCCCGCGGCCGCCCACACCGGCGAGCACACGGTCCGTTCCGGCGACACCCTGAGCAAGCTCGCGGCCGGCCACGGCACCACGTGGCGCAGCATCCACGACGCCAACCGCGACAC
This sequence comes from Blastococcus carthaginiensis, assembly GCF_030731085.1. Taxonomy (NCBI): domain Bacteria; kingdom Bacillati; phylum Actinomycetota; class Actinomycetes; order Geodermatophilales; family Geodermatophilaceae; genus Blastococcus; species Blastococcus carthaginiensis. Next base: position 1,629 of record NZ_JASNFN010000058.1, read on the forward strand.
GATCGGCGCCGACCCGAACGTCCTGCGCGTCGGGCAGGTCCTCACCATCGGCGGCTCCGGCGCGGCACCGGCGGCGGCACCGGCGGCGGCGCCGGCTCCCGCCGCCGCGGGGTCGTACACCGTGGTCGCCGGCGACACGCTGGCCGGGATCGCGGCCCGCCACGGCACCACCTGGCAGGACCTGCACGCCCTGAACCTCGGCGTCATCGGCCCGAACGCGAACGTGCTGCGCGTCGGGCAGGTGCTCGCCCTGAGCGGCGGGGGAGCGGTTCTCGAGCGCGCCAGCCGGGCTGAGCGGCCCGCCCCGGCTCCTGCTCCTGCTCCTGCTCCGGTGGCGACGTCCGCGGCCTACGACCAGTGGGACGTGCACGTCCGCCCCGCCGTCCAGGAGATCGCCGAGGCGAACGGCGTCGGGACGGTACTCACCCGCCCCGGCCACAGCCCGACCGCCGGCCGCGCGGCCGACTTCATGGTGTACACCGACGCGGCCAAGGGGAACGCGGTCGCCCAGTACGTGATCGACAACGCGGCCCGGCTCGGCGTGGACTACGTGATCTGGCAGCAGCGGATCGCCGGTCCGTGGACGGGCTGGGCGTGGCAGCCCATGGCGGACCGCGGCTCGGCCACGGCCAACCACATGGACCACCCGCACGTGGCCTTCCTGCCGTAACCACCGCTCCTCCGCACGTCGCTGAGCCGGCCGTACGCCGATCACCCGTGGTCGGTCGGTCGGATGGCCGGGAGTCTTCGCCGGCCAGGGTCGGCACCATCTCGGTGTTCCAGCTGACCTGGGGCTGATCCGTGGGCCGGGGGCACCGGAGCGTCCCCCGGTCGGCGTCGGTGGAGCGTCCCCGAAGGGGATGCCGAGGTCGCGACGGCGTGTCACGAGATCGTCATGCACCCGATCGTGTTGCGCGCGTTCGAACGGTGGACGGCAGGGCATGACGTGATCACGCCCTGATCGAGGGCCGGGTGAGACGCCGCTCCGCGCGTCGTGTCACCGACCGCTGGGTTCTCCCCGACCCGGACGACCGACCGGCGCAGCACCGCGCCGGCCACCCATCCCCGGGAGCCGGAGCAGACCGCGCTCCGGGTCTCCGAGACGAAGGAGTCTCCATGCGCAAGGCATTCGCCATCCCCTCCGTCGCGATCGCTGCTGCGGCGTTCCCGCTGCTGACGATGAGTGCGGCCTCGGCTGCCCATGACGGCAGCTACCAGGCCGACCTGGGCTCGCTGAACGACTCGGGTGTCACCGGCACGGGCATGGTCACGCTGGAGGGTGACCAGGCGATCGTCACCGTCGAGGCGAACGGTGTGCTGGCCGGTTCGCCGCACGCCCAGCACTTCCACATCGGGGCGCAGGGCGTCTGCCCGCCGGCGTCGGCCGACTCGGACGGCGACGGGATCGTCACCACTGCCGACGGCATCCCCTTCTACGGGGAGATCGGTGCGTCGCTGACCACCGAGGGTGACACCGGCGCGGACAGCGGTCTGGCGGTGGACCGCTTCCCGACGCCTGAGGGGGACAGCTACACCTACGAGCGGACCTTCAGCATCGATCAGGCCACGCAGGAGGCGTTCGCGGCCGGTACCGCGGTGCTGGTGGTGCACGGTATCGATGTGAACGGCAACGGTGAGTACGACGCCGAGGCCGGTCAGAGCTCGCTGGACCCCTCGCTGCCGCTGGAGGCCACCGCGCCGGCGGCGTGTGGTGTGCTGAACGCCTCGCAGATGGGTCAGATGCCCGCCGGTGGTGCTGACACCGGTGCCGGTGCCACCAGCGGTATCGAGGAGCAGGCGGCGATCGGGGTGGGTGCGCTGGCCGCTGCCGGTGCGGTCGCCGCGGGCACCGTGGCCTACCGCCGTCGCCAGGCCGCCGACCAGGCCTGATCGCCCACGCCTGATCGACTAGGCACGTGACCAGGCCTGATCGACCGGGCCTGATCGATCAGGCTTGATCGACCCGCATCACCCGTCGCGCCGG
>NZ_JASNFN010000059.1:0-3146 GCF_030731085.1 Blastococcus carthaginiensis
TGAACCGCCCTGGGTTGCTTGGAGGCTCCTGACCTTGGAAACGAGGATGGAGCCATGGGGAACGAAGGCACGCCTGGGAAGCCGACGACGCGTCGCTACTCGCCAGAGGAGAAGGCCCGGGCGGTTCGGCTGGTGCGGCAGCTGCGCAAGGAGCTGGGCACCACGCACGGGACGGTTCGGCGGGTCGCCGATCAGATCGGCTGCGGGGTGGAGTCGCTGCGGACCTGGGTCAAGCAGTCCGACATCGATGACGGCGTCGAGCCGGGGGTGACGACGGTCGAGGCCACGCGGATCCGGGAGCTCGAGCAGGAGAACCGTGAGCTGCGCCGGGCCAACGATCTGTTGAAGCGGGCCTCGGCTTTCTTCGCGGCGGAACTCGACCGCCCATCGAGGTGATCGTCGCGTTCGTCGACGAGAACCGGAACGAGTTCGGAGTCGAGTTCATCTGCAGGTACCTGCAGGTGGCTCCGAGCAGCTACTACGCCGCGAAGAAGCGGCAGACCGCGCCGTCTGCGCGGGCCGTGCGGGACGTGCTGATGATGCAGGTCCTGCTGGCGTTGTGGACCGCGAACCGGAAGGTCTACGGAGCGCACAAGCTCTGGAAGGCCGCCCGGCGCGCTGGTCACGACATCGGCCGCGACCAGGTTGCCCGGCTGATGCGTGAGCTGGGCATCGAAGGGGTGTCCCGGCTGCGCAAGAAGGTCTTCACCACCCGGCCGGACCCGGATGCCTCGCGGGCGCCGGACCTGGTGAATCGGCAGTTCACCGCCGACCGGCCCGACGCGCTGTGGGTCACCGATCTGACCTACGTCCCGACCCGGTCGGGGATGGCGTACGTGTGCTTCATCGTCGACGCGTTCAGCCGGCGGATCGTCGGCTGGCGGGTGGCGGCGAACATGAAGACCGAGATGGTCCTCGACGCACTTGAGATGGCCAGAGCCTCCCGCGGAGGGCGCCGGTTGGTCGGGCTGGTGACACATTCGGATGCGGGGTCGCAGTTCACCGCCGTGCGGTTCACCGAGCGGCTCGAGGAGATCGGCGCGCGGCCCTCGATCGGGACGGTCGCGGACTCCTACGACAACGCCCTGGCCGAGACGACCAACGGCCTCTACAAGACCGAGTGCGTCCACGGACCCGACGCCACCGGCTGGGACGACGTCGACGAGCTCGAACTCGCGACGCTGTCCTGGGTGCACTGGTTCAACGAGAGCCGGCTCCACGGGCACTGCCAGAACGTCCCGCCCGCGGAGTACGAAGCAGCGTTCTACGCTGCCCAACGGACCGACCCCGCCGGGGTGGGAATCCAATAGAACGAGCCTCCATCAGACCCAGGGCGGTTCATACAACGCCGAGGCCGACAACCTGGTGCGGGGCCTCAAGCCGTACAAGCTGGACGCGGCCATCGAACGGCTCACCAAGGTGGCCACCACCATCATGCGGCTGGGCAAGACCATGGACATCCGCATTTCCGAGGCCTACCACCGGCTGCGCATCCGCGAGCTCGAACTCACCGCTGACTATGTGGCTAAGGTCGCCGAGGAGAAGGAGCACGAGCGCGAGGAGAAGCAACGGCTACGTGAGGAACGCGCGGCGCAGCAGGAGATGGAGCGGGAGAAGGCGCGGCTGGAGAAGGAGCGTCAGCACTACGTCAACGCCCGCCAGGCGCTGCTGGACAAGGGCGACGCCGAGGGCGCGGCCCGGCTGCAGGAGACTTTGAATGACATCGGCCGGGCGATCGAGGACGTCGACTACCGCGCGGCGAACATCCGCGCCGGTTACGTGTACGTCATCTCGAACATCGGCGCGTTCGGTGAGTCGATGGTGAAGGTTGGTATGACCCGCCGCCTGGACCCGCTCGACCGGGTGCGCGAACTCGGTGACGCGTCCGTCCCCTTCCGATACGACGTGCACGCGCTGTTCTTCTCCGACAACGCCGTCGGCATCGAGACCGCGCTGCACCAGCGTCTGGCCGACCAGCGGGTCAACCTGGTCAACCCGCGCCGGGAGTTCTTCCACGCCACCGCCGCCCAGGTAAAGACCCTGCTCAGCGAGTTGGCCGGAGATCTGCTGCACTTCGAGGACTTCCCAGAAGCCTTGGAGTACCGCCAGAGCCTTGCCGCCCGGACGCACAGCTGACCGGGTCACGCCCGCTCCGGTGTCCTTGAGCGGCCCACTAAGAGCCTCCGCCAGTAGGTCAGCGGATGCGTGGTGATCTTGGCCGGGTGTCCCAGCGGTAGAGGCGCCAGGCGCCCCGGCACAGTGCACGGACGGTGACGATGGCGGCAGCCAGCGCCAGGTAGGCGTCGACGCAGACCTGGCGGCGTTCGGTGCAGCGGCGCAGCTTTCCGAAGTTGTTGAGCCAGGAGTTGGTCCGCTCCACCACCCAACGCTTGCCGACCTGGATGGGAGCGGGTTCGCCGCGGTGGGCGATCTGACCGAGCAGGCCTCGTTCGTCGAGTGCTTCGCGGCAGGGGCGGTAGTCGTAGCCGGCGTCCAGATGCGCCGTCGCACCGGCCGGCAGCGGCTGGAAGTCCTTGAGCGCGTCCAGCGTCTGGGGCAGCAGGGCGTGGTCGACGGTGTTGGCCGGCGCGGACACCGTGGCCAGCGGGATGCCGCCGCCGTCGGTGAGCTGGGACCGTTTCAGCCCGCCCTTGCCCCGGTCCACCGGGCTGCGACCGGCGCATTCCCCGCCGCACGGGGCCTTGGTGGTGCATCCATCGACGGCCACGTCGGCCAGGTCCAAGCCGATCATCTTGTCGTAGGCATCCAGGCAGGCCAGTCGCAGCCGGTCGAACACTCCCAGGGCGATCCACTCGTCCCGGCGGCGACGCATGGTGGTGGCCGAGCACGAGTCGTCGGCGATGCGCTCGTAGCCGGCGCCGAACACCAGCGCCTCGACGAGCTTGCCGAACACCACGGCATCGTCGATGCGCGGCCGGTGACAGCCCAACGGATGCTCATCGACACGCACAGGCAGCAGGGTGAGGAACTCCTCGCGCAGCGGGTCAAGGATGCACGATGGGACGGCAGGCACGAGGCGTCCACAGTTCACGGAGCGTTAGCACCTTCGCGAGCGTGGCCCTCGTGCCTGCCCTTGCCGATCAGCCACGCCGAACGGCGCGACCTCACCTACTGGCGGGGGCTCT
>NZ_JASNFN010000060.1:0-2432 GCF_030731085.1 Blastococcus carthaginiensis
CCTAGGTGTACCGAGCCATCAGGTTGGTGCCAGTCGGCTGATCGGGGGCTCCCCGCCGAGTGCGCTGTGGCGGCGTCGAGTGTTGTAGTGCTCCAGCCAGGGAGCAAGGGCGGCGGCGCGTTCGGCGTTGCTGGTGAAGGGCTGCCGGTAGGCCCACTCGGTGACCAGGGTGCGGTTGAGGCGTTCGACCTTGCCGTTCTGCCACGGGCAGTGCGGTCGGATGAACTTCTGGCGGGCCCCGAGCGCGGCGCAGACCTCGCGTAGGGAGTACTTGTAGGCCCAGGCGTTGTCGGTCATCACCCGCTCGATCCGGGTGATGCCGTGGGCGGTGAAGTAGGCCGCGGCCCGGGTCAGGAACGCCGCGCAGGTAGTGCCCTTCTCATCGGGCAGGATCTCGGAGTAGGCCAGCCGGGAGTGGTCATCGACCAGGGAGTGGACGTAGTCATAGCCGGGGCTGCGGTTCTCTGAGCGTTGGGCGCGGCTGCGGTCGGGGGTGACCGCGACGCGGCCGTGGGCCCGCCAGCCGCCGCCGTCGGGGATGCGCGCGAGCTTCTTCACGTCCATGTGCACCAGCTCGCCGGGCCGGGCCCGCTCGTAGCGGACCGCCGTCTGCTTCGAGAACCGGATCACCTCCCCGGTCATCGGGTCCAGCGCGGCCAGCCGGGGCTGCCCGTGGCGACGCAGCACACGGGACACCGTGCGGGCCGGCACGCCCAGCTCCGCCCCGATCCAGGCCGGGCCCCGGCGCTCGGCACCGCGCAGTTCGACGATGCGCTGCTCGGTCTCGGCCGTCGTGCGCCGCGGGCTGGTGTGCGGGCGGGACGACCGGTCGACCAGCCCGGCCTCGCCCTCGTCCTGGTAGCGGGTGATCCAGGTTCGCACGCATTTGCGGGAGAGCCCCATCGCCGCGGCGATGTGCGCCTTCGTCCACCCGTTCTGCCACCGCGCGACGATCAGTTTCCGGCCATGGAACGTGGTGCGGGCATTACCGTGGGACACGAGAACCTCCGGGCGGATGTGGGCCTTAGACAAGCCACACCCCACTCGGAGGTTCTCCTGCGTGCAACCCCGACCGCCGTCACCAACGTCCTGGCCGGGTACACCTAGGGCGCCTCCCCTCCCTCACCCCGAGCGGGCGAGGGCGATGCCCCTCCTAGCCTGGGGGCCGTGCTATCCCTTCCCGCCGTCCGCATCGGACCGGCCCTCCCCGCCGACCACGACCGCATCGCCGCCCTCACCGTGCAGGTCTACGTGGACGGCGGGCTGGCGTCGGCGGGCTACGCGGCGGAGCTGGCCGACGTGGCCGGGCGCGCGCGGGTGGCCGAACTGCTGGTCGCCCGGGACGAGGCCGGCGAGCTGATCGGGAGCGTGGCCTTCGTGCCGGGGGGCGACTTCGGCGAGGTGCTGGAGTCCCCCGACGAGGCCGGCTTCCGCATGCTGGTGGTGGATCCGCGCGCGCGGGGGCGCGGCGTGGGCGCGGCCCTGGTGCACGAGTGCCTGACCCGCGCGCGCGAGGCGGGCCGGCGGCGCGTCGTCATCTCCACCGGCACCCGCATGACCGCGGCCCACCGGCTGTACGAGCGGCTGGGCTTCACCCGGCTGCCGGAGCGCGACTGGACGCCGGTCCCCGGAGTCGACCTGCTGGTCTACGCCCGCGAGATCTGCTGACGGACCCGCCGCCCCACCCTCGCACGCTCGGGGCGAGCTTCCGGGCGGGCCGTCAGGAGTGGGCGACGATTGCGATGAGGTCGCCCTCCTGGAGGACCTCGCCCTCCACCACGTGCAGCTCCTGCACGGTGCCCGCGCTCTCGGTGAGCACCGGGATCTCCATCTTCATGGATTCCAGGATCACCAGCGTGTCACCCGCCGACACCTGCGCGCCCGGCTGGACGAGGACCTTCCAGACACTGGAGACCATCTCCGCGTGGATCTCCTCCACCGCCACCGGTACCTCCCGCGCCCGCCGATCGTGAGCCCCCATCCAAGCACGGGCGGCCGGCGTCAGGTCGCCGGGAAGGCCCGTCCCTCGGCGAGCCGCCCGAGCACCGCGCAGACCTCGGCCCCGTCGTGCGGGACGCCGGCCCCGGGCAGCCCGGACAGCGCCCGGCTGACCGCACGGGCCGCCGTCGCCACGCCGTCCGCCCCACCGCTGACGGTGGCCAGCAGGGCGTCGTACCAGCCGTCCAGGCGGTCACCGGGGTCGTAGCCGCTCACCGCGACCAGGTCGACGCCGCCCTCGGCCTCGGGCGGGCGACCGGACCCGGGCAGACGGCCGCTGATCCGCCCGGCGGTCCCGGGGGGCAGGGTGGCGCGCAGCTGCGCGACGACCGCCGCCCGCGGTGCGGGCCGGGCCTGGGGGCCCGGATCGGACTCCCGGGGCCCGGTGGCGGGGGGGCGCGCCCCCGCGCCCGCGGGGCCGCCCCGGGGCCGCG
>NZ_JASNFN010000061.1:0-1629 GCF_030731085.1 Blastococcus carthaginiensis
TGAACGACTCGGGTGTCACCGGCACGGGCATGGTCACGCTGGAGGGTGACCAGGCGATCGTCACCGTCGAGGCGAACGGTGTGCTGGCCGGTTCGCCGCACGCCCAGCACTTCCACATCGGGGCGCAGGGCGTCTGCCCGCCGGCGTCGGCCGACTCGGACGGCGACGGGATCGTCACCACTGCCGACGGCATCCCCTTCTACGGGGAGATCGGTGCGTCGCTGACCACCGAGGGTGACACCGGCGCGGACAGCGGTCTGGCGGTGGACCGCTTCCCGACGCCTGAGGGGGACAGCTACACCTACGAGCGGACCTTCAGCATCGATCAGGCCACGCAGGAGGCGTTCGCGGCCGGTACCGCGGTGCTGGTGGTGCACGGTATCGATGTGAACGGCAACGGTGAGTACGACGCCGAGGCCGGTCAGAGCTCGCTGGACCCCTCGCTGCCGCTGGAGGCCACCGCGCCGGCGGCGTGTGGTGTGCTGAACGCCTCGCAGATGGGTCAGATGCCCGCCGGTGGTGCTGACACCGGTGCCGGTGCCACCAGCGGTATCGAGGAGCAGGCGGCGATCGGGGTGGGTGCGCTGGCCGCTGCCGGTGCGGTCGCCGCGGGCACCGTGGCCTACCGCCGTCGCCAGGCCGCCGACCAGGCCTGATCGCCCACGCCTGATCGACTAGGCACGTGACCAGGCCTGATCGACCGGGCCTGATCGATCAGGCTTGATCGACCCGCATCACCCGTCGCGCCGGGCAGGCATCCCTGCCCGGCGCGCCCGGCGGGCGGCGGGCGGCCCCGGGCCCCCCCCGCCCCCCGCGGCCCCCCCCCCGCCGCCCCCCCCCCCCCCCCCCCCCCCCCGGCCGGCCCCCCCCCCCCCCCCCCCCGCGACCGGCGTCCGCGTGACGGCCCGTGACCCCGGCCGCCCCCATCCGCTGCCCCGCAGGGAGAGAGTCCGTGACCGATCGAGCCCGTTCGGCTGCCCGCTCCTGGGTGGTGCTCGCGGTCGCTCTGGCGGTGGTGGCGGTGGTGGCGCTGGGCGTCGCGCTCACCGGGCAGCAGAGCGCCCCGCAGCCACCCCTGCGCGCGGCGGCCGGGGAGCCCTCCACGTCGTCGACCAACACAACACCCCCCGCCGCGCCCGCCGCCCCGGCGGAGCCGACCACCGCGCCGGTCGAGGTGGCCGAGCCCGTCGCGCTGCGGATCCCCGCGCTGGAGGTCAGCAGCGAGGTGATGCAGCTGGGGCTGCAGCCCGACGGGACGGTGGAGGTCCCGCCCCTGGACCAGGTGGGCACGGCCGGCTGGTACCGCCAGTCCCCGGCGCCCGGCGCGGTCGGCCCGGCCGTGCTGCTGGGGCACGTCGACTCCGCCGAGCACGGCCCCGGCGTCTTCTTCGAACTCGGCGCGCTGACACCGGGTGCGGAGGTGGAGGTCGAGCGCCGGGACGGCACCGTCGCCGTCTTCACCGTCGACCGGGTGGAGCGCTACACCAAGACCGGGTTCCCCACCCTGCAGGTGTACGGCAACACCCCCGACCCCCAGCTGCGGCTGATCACCTGCGGCGGCGAGTTCGACCCCGTCGCCCGCAGCTACGAGGACAACGTCGTCGCCTACGCCACCCTGGCCGGCACCCG